>DASVQQ010000014.1 GCA_036389035.1 Jatrophihabitans sp. | reverse complement strand
GCTCCGCGAGCTGGCAGCGCGGCAGCACCGATGCAGGATCGCCGAGGTCGGCCAGCACCCCCGGCACGCCCGACAGCAGCACCAGCTCGGTCGCGCCCACCGCCACGGCCACCGCTGCCGCGAGCCGATCGGCGTCGACGTTGAGCGGGCCGTCCTCGCCGAGGGCGGGCGGTGACAGCACCGGCACGAAGCCGGCATCGAGCAGGCGGCACAGCGCGGCGGAGTCCACCGCCGTGATCCGACCGCTGCGATCGTCGCGGATGATGCTGGCCCGGCCGTCCACGCTGGCCCGGAACGGCTTCTTGGCGACCGCCCGGACCAGGCCCGCGTCCAGCCCGGTCAGCCCGATCGCGGGCACCCGGTGCCGGGCCAGCGCTTCGACCAGCCGCGGCTTGACGATCCCCGCCAGCGCCATCGTCACCACTGCCAGCGTGTCGGAGTCGGTGTAGCGACCGGACACGCCGCCCGGTCCGATCAGCCGGCGTTGCCGCATGCCCAGCAGCGCGCTGATCCGCTCGATGTCGGTGGAGCCACCGTGCACCAGCACCAGCCGGTCGCCGCCGCGATGCCAGGAGGCCAGGTCCGCGCACAGCGATTCCGGCTGCTCGGTCACCACTCCGCCGCACTTGACCACCACGGTGCGAGCCGTCGCCACCTTCTCCATCGCCGGGTCCGATCCGCCGCGCTCGCTCGGCGACGCCGCACGCGCCGCGCCGGCACAACCGGTGACCACGATGGCGTGAAGTGGCCTGCCCCGGCTCATCACCACGTCCCGGACGGAGGAAACGTGCTGATGACCACGCTGCCCGCCGGGCTGGCCATCGGACTCTCTCCCTGGGCGGCAAACCTTCCTAACATCGCAGCAAAGCCCGCAGGCCGGACCGAGCCGGCTGCCCGCCGGCCGCCGCGGGATGCGATCACCACGAGCGGAGAGCCGAATGGCCAGCACCGATCCGCCAGCGATCCTCGCGCTCTGGAGCGCGCCACGATGCATGTCCACCGCGTTCTTCCGGATGATGCTCGAGCGCGGTGACCTCTTCGTGGTGCACGAACCCTTCTCCTACCTGGCCGAGTTCGGCGAGGTGACGGTCGCCGACGAGCGGCTGACCAGCCAGCGAGCCCTGCTGGCCCGGCTGCGAGAGCTGTCCACCGCCCGGCCGGTCTTCTTCAAGGACACCACCGACGAGCGGTACCCGCAGGTGTTGCGGGACACGGCCTTTCTCGCCGAGGACGCCGTGCACGCCTTCCTGATCCGGTCCCCGCAGGAGACGATCGCCTCGTACTTCCGGATCAATCCGGGGGTCCGCGCCGACCAGATCGGCTTCGGCCACCAGCTGGAGATCTTCGAGGCGGTGCGGGCCGCCACCGGGCGCACCCCGTTCGTGATGGAGGCGGCCCGGCTGCTGGCCGACCCCGCGACGGTGGTCGCCGAGTTCTGCGCAGCCGCCGGTATAGACTTCCGTCCAGAGGCATTAAGCTGGCAACCCGGGCATCGACCCGAATGGGGGCCCTCGCAGAAATGGCACGAGGAGGTCAGCCAGACCAGTGGTTTCACTGCCACCACGTCATCCAGCACCGCCGCCGCCACCCTCATCGCAGCTGATCACCGGCTGGCAGCCATGCTCGAGTACCAGCAGCCGTTCTACGAGCGGCTGCTCGCCCATGCGGTCTGAGCCGTGCTGACCCACCTGCAGGTGCTGGAGGCCGAGAGCATCCAGATCATCCGCGAGGCGGTCGCCGAGAGCGAGCGGCCGGTGATGCTGTACTCGATCGGCAAGGACAGCACGGTGATGCTGCACCTGGCCCGCAAGGCGTTCTTCCCGGCGCCGCCGCCGTTCCCGCTGATGCACGTGGACACCACCTGGAAGTTCCGCGACATGTACGCCTTCCGGGACCGGGTGGCGGCCGAGTCGAAGATGGAACTGATCGTCCACCAGAACCCCGACGCGCTGGCCCGCGGCATCAACCCGTTCACGCACGGCTCGGCGATGCACACCGACATCTGGAAGACCGAGGGCTTGCGGCAGGCCCTGGACAAGCACCGGGTCGACCTGGCCTTCGGCGGCGCGCGCCGGGACGAGGAGAAGTCCCGGGCCAAGGAGCGGGTGTTCTCCGTCCGCACGGCCGAGCACCGCTGGGATCCGAAGCGGCAGCGTCCGGAGTTGTGGCAGCTCTACAACGGCCGCACCAACCTGGGTGAGAACCTGCGGGTGTTCCCGCTGTCGAACTGGACCGAACTGGACGTCTGGCAGTACATCCGGCAGGAGCAGATCGAGGTGGTGCCGCTCTATTTCGCCGCGCCCCGGCCGGTGGTCGAGCGTGACGGCATGCTGATCATGGTCGATGACGATCGTTTTCCGCTCACCGAGGACGAGACGCCGGTGACGCGGCAGGTGCGCTTTCGCACGCTGGGCTGCTACCCGCTGTCCGGCGCGGTGGAGAGCACGGCCACCACGGTCGCCGACATCATCGGCGAGATGTTGCTTACCACGACGTCCGAACGGCAGGGCCGGCTGATCGACCACGACTCGGCCGGCTCGATGGAGCGCAAGAAGCAGGACGGCTACTTCTGATGACAGGCAGCACCCGATGACGGGCATCACCGAGCCGATCACCGACATCGAGTCCTACCTCGACGCGCACGAGCGCAAGTCGCTGCTGCGCTTCATCACCTGCGGCAGCGTCGACGACGGCAAGAGCACCCTGATCGGCCGGTTGCTCTACGAGTCGAAGATGATCTTCGATGACCAGCTCAGCGCGCTGGAGGCCGACTCGCGGCGGTTCGGCACCCAGGGCGGCGAGCTGGACCTGGCGCTGCTGGTGGACGGCCTGAGCGCCGAGCGCGAGCAGGGCATCACCATCGACGTCGCCTACCGGTTCTTCGCCACCGAGCACCGCAAGTTCATCGTGGCCGACACCCCGGGCCACGAGCAGTACACCCGCAACATGGTGACCGGCGCGTCCACCGCCGAGCTCGCGGTGATCCTGGTGGACGCCCAGCGCGGCGTGCTGACCCAGACCCGCCGGCACAGCTTCCTGGTGTCACTGCTGGGCATCACCGACATCGTGCTGGCGATCAACAAGATGGACCTGGTGGACTTCGACCAGGCCCGCGCCGAGCAGATCGCCGCCGAATACCGGCAGTTCGCGGACCAGCTCGGCCTCAGCGACATCACCGTCATCCCGATGTCGGCGGTCCGCGGCGACAACGTGGTCACCCGCAGCCCCGCGATGAGCTGGTACACCGGGCCCTCGCTGATGGAGCACCTCAACACCGTCCAGCCCACGCCGACCGTCACCGCGGCGGCGGAGCCGTTCCGGCTGCCGGTGCAGACGGTGCTGCGTCCGGACCACACCTTCCGCGGCTTCGCCGGCCGGGTGGCGCGCGGCTCGGTCCGTCCGGGCGATCAGGTGCTGGTGCAGCCGGCCGGCACGCCCGCGACCGTCGAGCGGGTCGTCACCTTCGACGGCGACCTGGCCGAGGCGGTGACCGGCCAGTCGATCACGCTGACCCTGACCGAAGAGGTGGACGTCAGCCGGGGCGACGTGCTCTCGGCCGCCACCGAACCGGCCGGGGTGGCCGACCAGTTCGAGGCCGACGTGGTCTGGATGTCGGAGCACGAGATGCTGCCCGGCCGGCGCTACCTGATCAAGCTCGGCACCCGGACCGCGGGCGCGGTGTTCAGCCGGCCCAAGTACCGGGTCAACGTCGACAACCTGGACCGGATGGCCGCGACCACTCTCGGCCTCAACGACATCGCGGTCTGCGCGCTCAGCCTCGACCGGCCGCTGGTCCACGACACCTATCAGCAGAACCGCGACATGGGCGGCTTCCTGATCATGGACCGGTTGACCAACGACACCGTCGGCGCCGGCATGCTGAAGCTGGCGTTGCGCCGCTCGGCCAACATCCGCCGGCAGCACGTCGAGGTGGACAAGCAGGCCCGGGCCCGGCTGACCGGCCACCAGCCGGCCGTCGTCTGGTTCACCGGCCTGTCCGGCGCCGGCAAGTCGACCATCGCCAACCTGGTCGAGAGCAAACTGCACGCCCTGCACTGTCACACCTACCTGCTCGACGGCGACAACGTCCGGCACGGGCTCAACCGCGACCTCGGCTTCACCGAGGCCGACCGGGTCGAGAACATCCGGCGGATGGGCGAGGTGGCGGCGCTGATGGCCGACGCCGGCATCATCGTGCTGGTCTCGGCGATCTCGCCCTACCGCGGCGACCGCGACCAGGCCCGTTCGCTGGTGGGGGAGAACGAGTTTCTCGAGGTGCACGTCGACACCCCACTCGAGGTGGCCGAGTCCCGCGACCCCAAGGGCCTGTACGCCAAGGCCCGCCGGGGCGACCTGCCGAACTTCACCGGCATCGACTCCGCCTACGAGCCGCCCATCGACCCCGAGGTGCACCTCGACACCACCGCGGTGAGCCCCGAGCAGGCCGCCGACCAGGTGGTGGCGGGCCTGCGCCGGCTCGGCGTGCTGCCGTGACCGCCGCCGCCCGGCACGCCGTCTAGCCACCGGCACGCCGTCTAGCCACCGGCACGCCGTTTAGCCACGGGTAAGCATCGCGTCCAACAACCCTGCGCCCGCATCGTGAAAACCAGCTGAACCAGCTGCCGACGATGACGATGCCCGCCGCTGGGCGGCTGCGTAATGTCCGAATCCAGACGAGCGAGCGAGTGCATCGCACTCCATCCCACCGCTGTGCCAGGAGAGGTCATGACCAGTTGCCCAGAGTGCGCCGCCAGTGTCACGTTCGCCGAGCCACCCCGGCTGAGTGAGGTCGTCGAGTGCGGTGACTGCCACAGCGAGTTGGAAGTGATGACCCTCGAGCCGGTGAATCTCGTGCTCGCCCCTGAGGTAGAGGAAGACTGGGGGGAATGAGCGGGCCGGCTGATCTCGCGCTGCTGGCTTCCCGGGTACGCACCGACGAGCGGCGCATCATGGCCGCGCTGGAGCGGCGCGGGGTCAACTTCTCCCACGTCGACACCCGCACCCTGCACAGCTGCTTCGGCCAGCGGCGCTGGCCGGTGGTGCTCAACCGCGAGATCGGCGTGGTGCGTGCCCGCTACGCGGCCTGGGCGCTGGAGGCCGAGGGCAGCCGGGTGCTGAACACGGCCAGCGCGATCGAGGTGTGCGGTGACAAGTGGCGAACCTCGATGTCGCTGCAGGCGGCCGGCCTGCCGACGCCGCGCACCGCGATCGCGATGACGCCGGAGGCGACGCTGGCCGCGCTGGACGAGCTCGGCTACCCGGCAGTGCTCAAGCCGCTGGTCGGCTCCTGGGGCCGGCTGGTGACGAAGCTGGAGACCCGCGAGCAGGCGGACACGGTGCTGGAGTACCAAGCCGCGCTGACCGGGCCGCAGGCACACCTGGGCTACCTGCAGGCGCTGATCGACTCCGGTGGCCGCGACATCCGGGTGATCGTGATCGGCGGGGTCGCGATCGGCGCCAGCTACCGCTCCAGCGACGACTGGCGCAGCAACGTCGCCCGCGGCGCGCGCACGGGTCGCTGCCCGCTGACGCCGGAACTGGCCAAGCTGGCCGCGGGCGCGGCCGAGGCGGTCGGCGCCGAACTCGCCGGGGTGGACGTCATCGAGGACGGGCAGGGCCGGCAGCTGGTGCTCGAGGTCAACTCCGGTGTCGAGTTCAGCGGCTTCCAGCAGGCGCACGGTGACGACATCGACGTCGCGGACCTGATCGCGGAGTACGCGATGGCGGCGGTGAGCGCGTGCTGAGGGTCGCGGTGATGGGCGGGGCCGGTTACATCGGCGGCGAGCTGCTGCGCCTGGTGCTCGGCCATCCGGAGCTGCGACTGGCGGCCACGACCTCGCGCCGGCTGGCGGGCCGGCGGGTGGACGGCGCCCATCCGAACCTGCGGGGCCACACCGACCTGACCTTCAGCTCGCCGGACCAGCTGGTCGACTACGACGTGCTGCTGCTGGCCACCGGGCACGCCGAGACCATGCACGCCATGCCGGACCTGCTGCGCCTGGCGCCCGTGGTGATCGACCTCTCCGCCGACTTCAGGCTCGCCGACCCGGCGCGGTTCCGGCGGTACTACCGCACCGAGCACGCCCATCCGGAGCTGCTGAGCAGCTTCGTGCCCGGCCTGCCCGAACTGCATCGCAAGGAGCTGACCGAGGCCAACCGGATCAGCGTGCCCGGCTGCATGGCCACGGCCGGCATCCTGGCGCTGCGACCGCTGGCCGAGGCAGGGCTGATCAGCGGCCAGGTCACGGTGGACGCCCGCACCGGCTCCAGCGGGTCCGGGGCGGTGCCCGGCCCGGCCAACGTGCACGCCGAGCGAAGCGGAGCGATGCGGGTCTTCGCCCCGGCCGGGCACCGGCACGAAGCCGAGATCAGCCAGAGCATCGGCGGGTTGCCGGTCTCCATGACCGCGACCGGCGTCGAAGCGGTGCGCGGAGTCCAGGTGATCTGCCGGGTGCCGGTGCCAGTCGGGGTCGACGAGCGAACCCTGCGCATCCGGTACCGGGAGGTCTACGGCGACGAGCCGTTCGTCCGGATCGTGGCGGCCAGGACCGGCCTATACCGGCTGCCCGAGCCCAAGATCCTGACCGGCACCAACTACTGCGACGTCGGGTTCGCCGTCGACGAGTTCCACCGGCAGGTCGTGGTGATCGCCGCGCTGGACAACCTGATGAAGGGCGGCGCCGGCAACGCCGTGCAGTGCCTCAACGTCCGGTTCGGCCTGCCGGAACGGGCCGGTCTCGACTTCATCGGCCTGCATCCCGTCTAGGCCGGCAGCCATCCCAGAGATGAGATCCCCAGACATGGTCAACGGCTCGCAGATCCCTCCGCCGTCGGACGCCCTCGCCATCGACCTGCTGCGGCAGATGCTGGCGATCGCGTCACCGTCGTATGACGAGGCGGCGCTGGCCCACTACCTGGCCGGCCGGATGCGCGAGCTGGGCTACGCGGCCGGCGTCGACCAGGCCGGCAACGTGGTCGGGGAGCTGGTTCGCGGTGGCGGCCCGACCGTGATGCTGCTCGGGCACCTGGACACGGTGACCGGAGAGGTGCCGGTCCGCGAGGAAGGCGGCCGGCTGTACGGGCGCGGCGCCGTGGACGCCAAGGCGCCGCTGGCCGCGATGGTGTGCGCCGCGGCCGCCAGCGCGTTCACCGGGCGGCTGGTCGTGGTGGGCGCCGTCGAGGAGGAGACGCCGCTGTCACGGGGCGCCATGCACATCCTGGCCAGCCACCCCACCCCGGACGCGCTCATCATCGGTGAGCCGAGTGGCTGGCGGACGGTAGTGCTGGGATACAAGGGAAAGCTCGACTTCTGGTACCGGGTGGAATGCGAGGCGACCCACCCGAGCAACCCGGCTGCCAAGGCCAGCGAGCTCGCCGCCGAATGCTGGTCGCAGGTGCGGCAGCTGCTCGGCCCGGAGGCCGGCCACGCCCGTTTCGATCAGCCGGGCGCGACCCTGGTCTCGATCACCGGGGATCTGACCACCGCGGCGGCCAACGTCAGTGTCAGGACCCCGCTGGGCTTCGACGCCGCGGCGTTCCTGACCGACCTGCAGGGCCGGTTGGCCGGCGGCACGCTGGAGCTGATCAACTCGGTGGGCGCCTGCCGGGTCGGGCGCAACGACCCGGTGGTGCACGCGTTGAACCGGGCGATCCGGCAGGGTGGCAGCAGTCCGGGCGCCAAGGTCAAGACCGCGACGTCGGACATGAACACCCTCGCCGAGCAGTGGAAGATACCGATGGCGACCTACGGCCCGGGTGACAGCGCGCTGGATCACGCCGACGACGAGAGCATCGAGATAGTCGAGTACCTGGCCGGCGTCCGGGTGCTGACCCTGGCGCTGAACGAGCTGTCGACCGGGCTGCCGGGCCGGCGTCCGGCGATCGTGGGTGCCCGGTGACCGGACTCGCGACCGGCCGGCCGGCCGAGCCCGACGCGCCGGCCGAGCCTGACGCCATGGGGCCCGGCTCGGCCGAGTCCAGCCTGGTCGAGCCCAGCCTGGCCGAGCGCGCGATCAGCGTGCGGGAACGGATCATCGAGATGTGCGCGACCACCGGCGGCGGCCACCTCGGTGGCGGCATGTCACTGGTCGAGATCCTGCTGGTGCTCTACTTCGAGGTGCTGCGCAACGACCCGGCCCGGCCGACGGATCCGGCCCGGGATGTGCTGCTGCTCAGCAAGGGACACGGCGCCCTCTGCCTGTACTCGGTGCTCGCCGAGCGCGGGTACTTCCCGGTGTCCCGGCTGGCCGAGTACGCCCAGCCGGGCGGGCAGTTCATGGCACACCCGAACCCGGAGCTGCCAGGGGTGGAGATGCCCTCCGGCGCCCTCGGACACGGCTTGCCGGTCGGCGTCGGCGTGGCGCTGGACGCGCGGCTGTCCGGCACCCCGCGGCGGACGGTCGTCGTCCTGGGTGACGGCGAGTTGCAGGAGGGGTCGGTCTGGGAAGCCGCCATGTCGGCGAGCAGCCTGGGCCTGAGCGGCCTCACCGCGGTGGTGGACCGCAACCGGCTGCAGATCACCGGCGACACCGAGGACGTGGTGGGCCTGGAACCGCTGGACGAGCGGTGGCGGGCCTTCGGCTGGACGGTCCGCCAGGTCGATGGCCACCACCCGGCGCAGCTGAGGCACGCGCTGACCGCGGCGCCGGAGGACGGCAGGCCGGTCGTGGTGCTGGCCCGGACCGTGAAGGGCCGCGGGTTGCCGCACGTCGAGGGCATGGCCAAGAGCCATTTCGCGCGGCTGGGGGACCGGCAGCGGCGCCAGGCGCTGGCCAGCGTGCGGCGCGGTGCGCAGCCGGCGACCGCGCGGCTCGGTGCGGGGCCGGCATGACGAGCACCCTGACGCTGTCCTCGCGCGAGACCTACCGGGACCTGCTGGTGCAGGCGATGCCGGCCGATGACCGGCTGGTCTGCCTGGACAGCGACACCGGGCTGTTCCTGGGCCAGGACTTCGGCACGGCGGCCGCCCGCTACGTCAACCTGGGCATCGCCGAGCAGAACCTGCTGGGCACGGCCGCGGGGCTGGCGCGCTGCGGCCGGATCCCGTTCGTGAACACGATGGCGACGTTCGCCAGCACCCGCGCGCTCGAGTCGGTGAAGATCGATCTGGCCTACGCCAACCTGCCGGTCCGGATCGCGGCCACCCACGGCGGGCTGTCGGCCGGCAACCTCGGCCCGACCCACCACAGCCTGGAGGATCTGGCGATCATGCGGCTGCTGCCGAACATGACGGTGCTGGTGCCGGCCCAGGCGTCGGCCACCGTCGAGTTGTTCGAGCAGTGCCTGGACCTGCCCGGTCCGGTCTACCTGCGGCTGGGACGCTCGGCGACCCCCGACCTGCCGGTGGACGCGCCGCCGATCCGGATCGGTCAGGCCCAGCCACTGCGCGACGGGGACGACCTGCTGCTGGTGGCGTGCGGGCCGTATCCGGTGCTGCTGGCGTTGCAGGCCGCCGAGTCGCTGGCGGCAGCCGGCATCGAGGCCGCCGTGCTCAACATGCACACCGTGAAACCCCTGGACGAGGCCGCCCTGACCGCTACCGGCGCGCCGGTGGTCACGGTCGAGGAGCACTGGCGCAGCGGCGGCCTGGGCAGCGCGGTGGCCGAGGCGTTGGGTGAGACCGGGCGCCGGGTGCTGCGGGTGGGGGTGGCGGACCGGTTCGTCTCGATGGCCGGTGACCAGCAGTTCCTGCTCGAGCAGGCCGGCGTCACCGTCGAGGCCATCCAGAGCGCCGCGCTGCGCGCGCTGAAGCGCTGAGCCGGCTGACCGCTGCTCGCGCTGAAGCGCTGGACTCAGCTGGCGACCATCATCCCCGAGCGGTAGGCCACCGACACCATCTGGGCGCGGTCCTTGACGTCCAGCTTGCAGCGCAGCCGGTACACGTGGGTGCGGACCGTGGTGACCCCGATGGCGAGCTCGTCGGCGACCTCCTCGGTGCTCTTGCCCTGCGCGATCAACAGCAGCACCTGGCGCTCGCGCGGGGTCAACGCCGCCAGCGCCGGGCGCAGCTGCTCCTCCGGCTGGCTGTCCTGGCGGCGGAACCAGCTCACCAGGCGGTTGGCCACGAGCGGGGCGAGCATGATCTGGCCGCGGGCGGCGGCCCGGATCGCCGCGCTGAGCTCGTCAGCGGTGGCCTCCTTCACGAGCAGGCCGTCGGCGCCGGCGTGCAGCACATCGGTGATCATCTGATCGGAATGGTTCATCGCGAACACCACCACCTTGGGCTGCGGGCTGATCCGCTCCTGCCCCATCCGCTTGATGAGTTCGAGGCCGGAGATGCCGTAAAGAGTCAGCCCGGTGACGATGACATCAGGCCTGGCGGTTCGGGCCAGCAAAATAGCGTGTATTCCGCTGTCGGTGGCGCCGACGACTTCGATATCGGATTCCGCATTCAGCGTCGTGGACAATCCATCCCGGACGATCGGCAGCTCGTGGCAGATGAGAATACGCAGAGACACTGAGGTAGCTCCTATGAGCGCTGTTAGGCCCGCATCACAGCGAAATAACGCTGCGATGCGTGGTGACTGCAAGATGACGCATGGCAAGCCCTTGGGAAGGCTTTCGAGCTGCCCCGTTTTGTTCGGCGCCGCCTTCCGCGCTAGTTGAAATCCGGAGAATCAGACCCATCGTGTAACCGAAATCCTGAACTATTGTTGAGCCGTGGTCAAGACTTTAATACATTAAATTGGACATGTAATTTATGTGTAGTCGGCAGGCCGCTTACTGCGCCGTCTAATGCATCACACCCGACGTCCAACGCCTGATCCGCGACAATCCTTTAGATGTCGCCGCCCGGTCGTCGCGGCGTTTACCCCCGGGTCAGTCGAGGCGCTGACGCCGGCTCGGCCGGCCCTCTGTTTTGGTGAGGTGCGCCCCGCAGCCGGAAAGAGGATGCCCGATGAACGCCCTGCCCGAGCCACCCCGCGGCCGAGCCCGGCTCGCCGCCGCCAGCGGCAGCTGATGACTGCCGCACCGGCTGCTTCCAGCTCGACGATCACCGCGGCCTTCGCCCAGATCGTGGCGGCGCGCCCCGGGGCGGTGGCGGTGCGCTGCGACGGGCGCTCGCTGACCTACGCCCAGCTCGACCGGCGCGCCAACCAGCTTGCCCACCACCTGATCCAGCGGGGCGTGACTGCCGAAGAGCCGGTGGCCGTGGTCAACGACCACAGCGAGGCGCTGGTGATCTCGCTGCTGGCCATCCTCAAGGCGGGCGGCTGCTACCTCGGCGTGGACACCCGGCAGCCGGCGGAGCGGATCACCGCGATGCTGGCCGCCGCCGGGGTGCGCATCCTGCTCACCGGCAACCCCCGACCTGCCGTCGCGGGTGTCGAGGCCGTGGACGTCTCCGCGCTCGACCTGGGCGCTCAGCCGAGCACCGATCCCGCGGCGCCCAGCTCGCCGGCGCAGCTGGCCTACCTCGCCTACACCTCGGGCTCCACCGGCGCGCCCAAGGCCGCGATGATCCCGCACGCGGCGGTGCTCCGGCTGGTGAGCCAGGCCAACTTTCTCACCGTGCACGCCGACGACGTGTTCGTGCAGCTGGCCCCGCTGGCCTTCGACGCCAGCACCCTGGAGATCTGGGCGCCGCTGCTCAACGGGGCGACGCTGGTGGTGGCGCCGGCGATCAGCTCCGTCAGCGACATCGACCGACTCGTGAGCCGGGAGCGGGTGAGCGTGCTCTGGCTCACCGCCGGGTTGTTCCACCAGTACGCCAACGCCGGCATGGCCGGGCTGCGCGGGCTGCGCTGCCTGATCGCCGGCGGGGACGTGCTGGCGGTTCCGAGTGTCAACCGCGCCCTGGCCGAGCTGCCGGCGGTCGAGCTCGTCAACGGCTACGGGCCGACCGAGAACACCACCTTCACCTGCTGCCACCTGATCGCCGGATCGCAGGACGAGCGGGTGCCGATCGGCTTTCCGGTCTCGGGCACCAGCGTCCAGTTGCTCGACGAGGACCTGCGCCCGGTGCCCGACGGCGAGGTCGGCGAGCTCTGCGCCGGCGGCCTGGGCCTGGCCCGCGGCTACCTCGGCCGGCCGGGACCCACCGCCGAGCGATTCGTGCCCGATCCGTCCGGCCAGGTCGCCGGCGGCCGGCTCTACCGCACCGGCGACCTGGCCCGGCGGCGCGCTGACGGCGCGCTGGAGTTTCTCGGCCGGCTCGACGACCAGCTCAAGATCCGGGGCTTCCGGGTCGAGCCCGGTGAGGTCGAAGCCGCGCTGCGGGAGCTGCCCGAAGTCACCGATGCCGCGGCGGTGGCCCAGCAGGCCCGCTCCGGCCGGCGGCTGGTCGGCTTCGCGGTGCTCGCCGAGCCCGGGTCGATGTCACCGATGATGCTGCGGCGGGCCCTGCACGGGCTGTTGCCGGACTACGCGGTGCCGGCGATGATCGTGGTGCTGGACGAGCTGCCGCTCACCGCGAACGGCAAGGTCGATCGGGTGGCGTTGGAGGCCCGGTCCGGCCGGAGCCGGCCCACGGCGCTGTCGAGTGACTACCGGCCGCCGCGGACCGAGACCGAGCAGCAGGTGACCGACACCTGGGAACTGCTGCTGGACATGACCGGCATCGGGGTGGACGACGACTTCTTCGAACTCGGCGGTCACTCGCTGATCGCGGTCGGCATCACCGGCGAGCTGAGCGCCGTCTCGGGCGTCAACCTGCAGGCCCGGCACTTCTACGAGAACCCCACCGTCTCAGAACTGGCCGGCCTGCTCGATGAGCTGCGGGCCGACCAGCTCGGCGCGCGAGCCGAGCTGGCGGGAAAGTGAGGCTCAGCACGCCGGCCGCCGGCTTCGACGTCGACCTCGACACGGTGGACCTGTTCGACCCGTGGCTGTACGCCGGCGGCGACCCGCACCCGATCTGGGCCGTGATGCGCCGGCGGGCGCCGGTGCACCGGCAGGAGCTGGCCGACGGCCGGCATTTCTGGTCGGTGACCAGGTACCACGACAGCTCCGAGGTGCTGCGCGACCATCAGCGGTTCACCTCCGAGCGGGGCACCCTGCTGTGCACGCTGGGACACGGCGATCCGGCCGGCGGCAAGATGGTGACCGCGACCGACCCGCCCCGGCACACCGAGCTGCGCGAACCGCTGAACCGGGCGCTGTCGATGCGCGCGGTCAACCAGCACCGCCCGCGCCTGCAGCAGATCGCCCGCCAGATCCTGCTGCCGCTGCTGCGCGATGAGCCGTGGGACCTGGCAGCGGATCTGGCTGCCTTTCCGATGATGTTCACCGGGATGCTGATGGGAATCCCCGACCTGGACTGGCCGGCGCTGACCCGGCTGACCACCATGGCGATCGCACCCGATGACCCTGAGTTCCAGGAGGGGAACAGCCGGATCTCGCTGGTGACCGCTCATCACGGCATGTTCGAGTACTTCTCCGAGCAGGTGTTCCAGCGGTCCCGGCGAGAGCCCGGACCCGACCTGATCGACCACCTGATGACCCTGACCGCCGGTGGCCGGCGGATGACCCACGACGAGGTCGTCTACAACTGCTACAGCCTGCTGCTCGGCGCCAACGTGACCACCCCGCACGCGGTCGCCGGCCTCGTCCTGGGCTTCATCGAGCACCCCCAGGAGTACCGCAAGCTCAAGCAGGACCCGACCCTGATCGGCTCGGCTGTCGAGGAGGGGCTGCGGTGGGCGTCGCCGGCCAACCACTTCATGCGCTACGCCCGCGAGGATGTGGAGCTGGCGGGCGTCCGGGTACCGGCCGGTGACGCGCTGGCGGTGTGGATCGGCTCGGCGAACCGCGACTCCGAGGTGTTCGAGGACCCCTACCGGTTCGACGTCGCGCGCGGCGGCAAGCGGCACCTGGCGTTCGGGTTCGGTCCGCACACCTGCGTGGGCGCGCCGCTGGCCCGGATCTCGCTGCGGTTGATACTCGCCGAGATCCTGGAGCTGGTCGAGGAGTTCCAGCTGGTCGGGGAGATCGAGCACCTGTGCTCCAACTTCATCGCGGGCGTCAAGCACATGCCGGTCACCGCCACGCTGCGGCCCGGGGCGGCCGACCGGCTGGCCGGGCTGGTCGAGGCCGGCCCGGTGCTGACCGGCGGCGGGTCAGCCGGTGGCCGCGCATGAGGACAGCGCTGAGCACCGACGTGGTGGAGCTGACCCGGCGGCTGGTCCGCTTCGACACCACCAACCCGCCGGGCGACGAGGCCGCCTGCCTGACCTACCTGGCGGGCCTGCTCACCGACGCCGGGCTGGACTGCCGGCTGGTCGGGGCAGCCGCTGACCGGCCCAACCTGATCGCCCGGCTGCCCGGCAGCGGCAGCGCGG
>DASVQQ010000013.1 GCA_036389035.1 Jatrophihabitans sp. | reverse complement strand
CCGGCTGGCCGGTGGAGTTGTCGATCACTCCGGCCGAGGCCGACCACGGTGCTGCGGAGCCGGTCTCAAAGCCGGGGTTGCCCAGCTTCTGCCCGGGGGCTGTGCAGCCCCCGCCGGTGCCGCTGATCGTCCAGGTGAACGTGGTCGAGCCCGACGCGCTGGCGGTGTCGGTGGCCGTCACCGTCGAGCTGTAGGTGCCGGCGGTAGTCGGGGTGCCCGAGATCAGACCCGTAGAGGCGTTGATCGACAGGCCGGCCGGCAGACCGGACGCTGACCACGAGTAGGACCCGGTGCCGCCGGTGGCCGACATCTGCAGGCTCTTCGCGGTGCCCACCGTGCCGGTCTGGCTGCCCGGGTTCGTCACCGCCACACCGGTGGTGCCGGCAACCGCGAGGGTCCAGAGCGCGTACGCGGCCGCGTCACCCGCCCGGTTGAGCACGGTGGTGTTGACATTGCTCGGGTAGGTGTCGCAGGACCGGTGGTAGCACGGGTCGTAAGAGGCGCCTGCGGTGCCGCCCCACTTGGTGGCCTGTGCGCTGGTCTTGGTGGCGCTGGCACCGGCGGCGACGCCGCTGGTGGGGATGCCGGCCGCCTTGAAGGGCGCGTCATCGGAGCGTCCCGCGCCCTCGACGTTCTCCTCGGTCTGAACCCCGATCGAGTCGTAGTAGGCCTTCACGACCTGGCCGGTCGCGCTGGTGATCTGGTTGATGAAGTAGCCGGCGTTGGTCGAGGAGACCATGTCGAAGTTCAGGTAGTTCTTGATCTTGGTCCGCTCGGTGCTGGCCAGCGTGTTGACGTAGAACTCCGAGCCGTTGAGCCCCTGCTCCTCATCGGTCCACCAGCCGAACCGCACCTTCTTGGCCAGCGCCGGGTTCTGGGCGGCCAGGGTCAGCGCCACCTCGAGCAGCATCGAGGAGCCGGAGGCGTTGTCGTTGGCGCCGGCCCCCGCGCTGACGCTGTCGAGGTGCGCGCCCATCATGACCACCTGGTTGGGGTCACCGCCGCCGTTCGGCCAGTTGGCGATCACGTTCGGGCCCGAGTTGAGGGTGCAGCCCGAGGTGCACGTCTGCTTGACCACCGAGTAGCCGGCCGCGACCAGCTTGTCATAGACATAGGTGACCGACGCCGTGTAGCCAGCGGTGGTGGACCGGCGGTTGCCGCCGTTGTTATTGGCGATCGTCTGGAACTGCGACATGTGTGACTGCATGTTTGTGAGCGAGATATCGGGTGCGGCCAGTACGGCCGTGCCCTGAGCTGCGGCCATGCCCTGTGCTGCAGTGGGCTGCAGCGCCACGGCGGTGGTACTGGCCAGTGCGAGCGCCAGTATGCCGCGCAAAATGGGGTTACGTCTCAACGCCTACTCCTCGGGTGGGGATGCGCGCAGCGCGCTGGGGGAGCGCGCGGTGCCGAAATTACCGGCCAAGCCGAGAATAAGCGGATACATAATGACTTGTGAATAGACTTTGAAAAAGTTGTGAATAGAGTTTGAAAAAGACACTGCTGGTGCGCTTGCTGAACAACAGAAACCACACGCCTGCCTCACATTGAGGTGGACTGGCGGCGGATCACGCCGGCCGCACCGGTCAGGGCACGGCTACGAAGTTGACGTTGACCTTGACCTTTCTCAGGTACATCACCCGGTCGTACCAGTAGCTGTAGGCCAGGTAATCAGTGCCCGAGATGTGCGAGCCCATGGGCATGGGGCTGAACTTGCCATTAAAGACATACGTGATGGGAAACCCGCCCGTGTAGGGGCGCGCCGGGGTGTTGGGCTGCCTCACCCCGTTGCGATACCAGGTGAACCCCGACTCCGCGGCGTTGCTGATCCGCGTTGCGCCTGCCGCTGGCGGCGTCAACCGGATAGAGAAGTAACCCACCCGGGCTCGGCAGTCATTTCGAAGATCGAGAGTCGCTCCAGCGGAAAAGCCGCGGTAGGGCTGACTGCAGAACAAGGGGGGTGGGACGGGGGTGTTGTCACCGGGAGTATGCGCCGGTTGGGCCGACACGACCCGTGTCGACTCCGTGCTGGTCTGGGTTGTGGTGGTGCCGTCCTCGGCGGTCATCGTCTCGGTGGTGGTGATCGTCACGTCGAAGTCGCCGTACTCCGACGTCGTCGCCGGGGCGTCGTGGCCGATCTCGAAGTGGAAAAGTGCCGGCTCCGATTCGACGCCGTCGGCGTCGACCGCGTAGACCAGCAGGTCGTGCGGGCCGGTTTCGGTGACACCGAGCTGCACGCTCGCGGAGCCGGCGTCCACGACGGCCGGAACGCCGGCGTCGAGGGAATAGCGGAACTGCACGGCGGGGGTATTTCCCACTCCGGCCGGGGCGGTGAAGGCGAACGTGGCGTCGGCGTCGGCCGCCGCGTCGAACTGCCCGTTGGTGAAGGAGGACGACGTCACCGTCGGAGTGGCCGGCGCGGTGGCGTGGAACCAGCCCTGGGCGTCGATGACGACATCGATTGCCCCCGGTCCGCCGTTGCGGATGCTGACGGTGCCCTCGGCACTGGGCGCGACGATCGCCAGGTTGGTGCGGTAGGTGTTGGCGGCGGTGTAGTTCAGGCTGGAGGTCGAGGGCTCGGGCTGGTCGCTGGGCCAGAGCCGCAAGTAGCCGCCCGCGGTGGTGTTCGAGCTGCTTCGGACGGTGCGGAGGTTGAGCGCTACGGCAGCCAGCCCGGACGCGACGGTCGGCAGCCCACCCACGTCGGCCACCCGCAGCGTGAGAATCGAATTGCCGGCGATGGTCCGGACCGGCGCTGCCCTGGTGTCGAGCAGGCGCACGGCCATCGCGGTGAACATCCCCGCCGAGGCCGAGGCCGAGGGCGTGAAGTAGCCCTGGATGTCGATGATCAGATCAACCGGACCGCCGGCGCCCACCAGCACCGAGAACGAGCCGTCTCCGGACAGCGGGATGGCCACCGACAGCGACTGGGTGGTGTCGTCGAAGTCCAGGGCGCCGATGGTCGGCACGGCAGCGCCCGTCGCGTAGGCACGCAGGTAGCCGATGGCGCTCTGGTTCAGGACCGCGATGTTGACGTAGACCGCGCTGGCATCGGCCGGCACGCCGGCCAGGTCGGTTGCCTGCAGCGAGACCGCCGAGCCGGTGGCGACCCGCGCCTGAGGCAGGTTCAGGCCGCTGCGGGTGTCAGCGATCCTGGTCTGCTCGACAGCCACGAAACCGCCCGGCGCGGTCGAGTCGCCGGCGGTGAAGTAGCCCTGCACGTCGATGATCAGGTTCACCGCGTGATCGGCGAGCACCCGCAGCGTGCCATCGGCGTGCAGCGCCACCAGGGCGGTGTTGGACACCGAGTCACCCGGGTTGAACACCAGCGCCGCCCCGGTCGGGGTGGCCACGTCACCGGGCGCCACGCTGACAGCCCCGATCGACGCCGCGCCGACCGCGGTCAGCGTCAGAGCGAGGGCGCTGACCCCGCTGGCCGGAATGCCGGCCCGCCCCGCCGCGGTGACTGTGCGGACGCCGCCGGCCGGCATCGGGCTGGAGTACCCGCCGGTCCCGTTCCGGGTGTCCAGCAGGCGTCCCGCCGCCGGCACGAACAACCCGGCCGTTCCGGACGAGACGTCCGCCCGCGCCGGGCCGGCCGCTGGCGTTACCGCCAGCTGAACCGCGGACCCCCCGCTGACGACCAACGCCAGCACCAGAACTGCTCGCAGCCCACCGAACCGACGCTTCAACCCGTACCCCCGGAGTCAAGACAGCCCGCCGCGCATCGGCAGGAACGTGTCAGAGACCGGCAAGTTAACATTGTGTGAGCCATGGTGCCGGGAGTTCGGGCTAGATCGAACACATTCGGACAGAACGCCCAGGATGAAACGGGTGCCTCTTCGGCGAAGGTGGGCTCCGGCGGGTGTGCACCTGAGAGAGCTGCTTTCAACCGTAACGCCCCTTACAACGGGCTTAGCAGCCAGTGAAGCCCCGCTTTCCCACGCGCGCCGGGCAGAGGGGCGGCGTCGGTCCGGTTTCGACCCAGCCACAAGCTCCAGCCCGCCGAGATCGCCACCCTGGTGAAGTCCTACCGCGCGGGCACTTCGATCAAGGCACTGAGCCGACAGTTCCAGCTGCATCAGCAGACGGTACGGGCGCACCTGGAACGGGCAGCCGTCGAGCTGTGGCCACAGCAAGTGCTCACCGCTGGCCAAGTAGATGAGATCGCGGAGCTGTACCGTGCCGGCGCTTCACTGCGGGAGCTGGGCCTGCAGTACAACGTCGCCAACAACATCCGCAACTACTTGCTTCGAGCGGGGGTTCCAACTGCGGCCTGCCCGGCCGTTGCCAGCTCTGCTTCAAGGCTTCTGAGCAGCGCCTTCAGAAGCTTCGGAACGTCAGGTCGTGGCCGGACGGTCGCCAGCGCCGGATCGTTGGGCGACGCACGTGCCGCGGCGGCCACTGCACCGATCGCGCCGAATCCGACCACCACGGCCACCACCGCCCCGCCGCCAGCCATGTGCACGGCGACTCCCCGGTAGCATGTCGCGGTGCGTGATCCCTTTCCGGAATCACGCA
>DASVQQ010000012.1 GCA_036389035.1 Jatrophihabitans sp. | reverse complement strand
GAGGCGACGTCGACGCCGTAGCGCTCGCGCAGCCGCGCGGCGAGCACCAGGGCCCAGGGGGCGTTGACCTGTGCGCCGAACGGCGAGTGCACCACGAGCCGCCAGTCGCCGAGCTCGTCGCGGAACCGCTCGACCAGGAGCGTGCGGTCGTCGGGGAGGTGCCCGGTCGCGGCCTTCTGCTCGGTCAGGTAGGCGACGAGGTTCGCCGCGCCCCACTCGTCGAGCCCCGCGGCACGCGCCCGCTCGAGTCCGGCCTCCGGCGTGGCAGAGCCCACCTCGCGGAGGAACGCGCCGAGCGCCCGCCCGAGTTCGAGCGGCCGGCCGGGCGCGTCCCCGTGCCAGAACGGCATCTTCCCGGGCTGCCCCGGTGCCGGCGTGACCAGCACGCGGTCGTGGGTGATGTCCTCGATCCGCCAGGACGACGAGCCGAGGAGGAAGACGTCGCCCACGCGGGACTCGTAGACCATCTCCTCGTCGAGCTCGCCGACCCGCCGGCCGGCGCCCTCGGCGGCGGCCAGGAACACCCCGAACAGGCCGCGGTCGGGAATGGTGCCGCCCGAGGTCACCGCAAGCCGCTGCGCGCCGGCCCGCCCGGTCAGCTCGCCGCTGATCCGATCCCAGACCAGCCTGGGCCGCAGCTCGGCGAAGGCGTCGGAGGGGTAGCGGCCGGCCAGCATGTCCAGCACCGCCTCGAGCGCGGACCGGGGGAGGGTGGCGAAGGACGCGCTGCGCCGGATCAGCCGTTCCACCTCGTCCACCGTGACGGTGTCCAGCGCGACCATCGCCACGATCTGCTGGGCCAGCACGTCCAACGGGTTTCGGGGGTAGCGCATCGACTCGATCTGGCCGTCGCGGATCCGCTCGGCCACCACGGCGCATTCCAGCAGGTCGCCGCGGTACTTGGGAAAGATCACGCCGCGCGACTCCGCGCCCACCTGATGCCCGGCGCGACCGAGCCGCTGCAGGCCCGCGGCCACCGAGGGCGGTGACTCGACCTGCACCACCAGGTCGACCGCACCCATGTCGATGCCCAGTTCCAGCGACGAGGTGGCGACCACCGCCGGGATCCGGCCGGCCTTCAGCTCCTCCTCGACGATCTGGCGTTGCTCGCGCGACACCGAGCCGTGATGCGCCCGGATGTCGGCGACCCGCTCGGGATCGCGTTCGCAGGCCAGGTCGTTGAGCCGCGCCGTCAGCCGCTCGGCCAGCCGCCGGGAGTTGGCGAAGACGATGGTCGAGGTGTGGCTGTCGATCAGGTCCAGCACCCGCTCCTCGACGTGCGGCCAGATCGAGGCCCG
Source organism: Jatrophihabitans sp. (assembly GCA_036389035.1). NCBI lineage: Bacteria > Bacillati > Actinomycetota > Actinomycetes > Jatrophihabitantales > Jatrophihabitantaceae > Jatrophihabitans > Jatrophihabitans sp. The sequence goes on along the minus strand of DASVQQ010000012.1, from coordinate 132,787 downwards.
ACGCTGCGGGTCCTGCCCGGTGTCGGGCTGGCCGTCGTCGAGTCGGGTCAGGTCCTCGACCGGCACCACCACGGACAGGTCCAGTCGCTTGACGGTCTGCGGCTGGACCACGGTCACGGCCCGGCCGCCGGCCAGGAAGGTGGCGACCTCTTCGATCGGCCGTACGGTGGCGGACAGGCCGATCCGCTGCGCGGGCTGCTCGAGCAGCGCGTCGAGCCGTTCCAGGCTCACCGCCAGGTGGGCGCCCCGCTTCGTCGCCGCGACCGCGTGCACCTCGTCGATGATGACGGTCTCGACGCCGACCAGGGCCTGCCGGGCCGCGGAGGTGAGCAGCAGGAACAGCGACTCCGGCGTGGTGATCAGGATGTCGGCGCCGTGCCGGGCGAAGGCCCGCCGGTCCTCGGCCGAGGTGTCGCCCGAACGCATCGCGACCTCGATCCTGGGCTCGGGCAGCTCCAGCCGGCGGGCGGCCTGGGAGATGCCCACCAGCGGTGAGCGCAGGTTGCGTTCCACGTCGGCGGCCAGCGCCTTCAACGGGCTGACGTAGAGCACCCGGCAGCGCCGGTTCGGATCGTCGGGCACCGGCAGCGCGGCCAGCCGGTCGATCGCGGACAGGAACGCGGCCAGCGTCTTACCGGAACCGGTAGGCGCCACCACCAGCGTGTGCTCGCCCTTGGCGATGGCCTGCCAGGCCCCGGTTTGGGCATCGGTCGGGCTTTCGAAGGCACCCTCGAACCAGGCGGTGGTCGCCGGCGCGAACAGGGTGTCCATCCCTCTAGTGTGCGCGTCGGGTACGACAGGGCTCGCTGTGGCCGCCCGGTTCCGGGTCAGCGGCTCAGACTGGCCCGGAGCCGGTCGCGGGCCGCCGGCCAGTCCTCGTCGGTCATGGCGTATTGAGCGGTGTCACGCCAGGTGCCGTCGGCTCTGATCCGGTGCTTGCGGAGCACGCCCTCGAAGGTCGCGCCCAGCCGTTCGATCGCCGCCCTGGACCGCTCGTTGAGCACGTCGGTGTGCCACACGACCCGGGCGGCCGCCAGCACGTCGAACGCCTGGCTGAGCAGCAGCAGCTTGGACTCGGTGTTGTGACCGGTGCGCCACCACCGCCTGCCGAGCCAGGTGTAGCCGATCGCCAGCGTCCGCAGCTCAGGCCGCACCTCGTAGTAGCTGGTGGTGCCCAGCACCTCACCGGTGCCGGAGTCGAGCTGGGCGAAGGGAAACCGGTCCCCGCGGGCCCGGGCCGCCAGCGCGGCCAGGATCTCGGCGCGGGCCAGTTCGGCGGTCACCGGGACGGGCGCCCTGCCCAGCCAGCGGTACACCTGATCGGCGCCGCCGTCGGAGCGCACCGCCGCGGCGTATCCCTCGGCGTGCTCGGGCTGTAGCGGCACCAGCGTGACCAGGGTTCCGGACAGCGCCTCCTGGGAGTACCAGCGGTCAGGCTCGGGGGCGGGGGCGGCGGGAACCGGCATGGGGAGATCTTGCCTGAGCGCCGCGCCCTGCCGCACGGGCATTAGTGTTCAGGGCGTGCGATTGAGTGAGTTCTGGCAGCGGATGGAAGCCCGGTTCGGGTCGACCTACGCCCATTCGCTGGCCGCGGACTACCGGGTGACCGCGTTGGGAGCGACCGTCAACGACGCGATCGCCCGGGGGGACTCGCCGAAGTCGGTGTGGCGCGCGATCTGCCAGGAGTTCGACGTCCCGCAGCGCCTGCGCTGACCGTCGCCGGCCGGCTCGACGACAAATTGATACCGGCGTGTCGCCGTCAATCGAACACTTGTTCGCTAATCTGGGGAACGAGCGCGTGTCGTCCACAGATGTGCTTCGCCGGCGAAAGTGTCGGTGGTCAGATCTAGCGTTGCTCTCAACAGAACAGCCAAATGAGAGAGGTACCAAAGATGGCCGCAGCATTCGACCGCGACAAGGCTCTTGAGGTCGCACTGGGTCAGATCGACAAGCAGTTCGGCAAGGGCTCGGTCATGCGGTTGGGCGAGCGGCCCTACGTGCCCATCGAGGTGATTCCGACCGGGTCGATCGCGCTGGACATCGCACTCGGCATCGGTGGCCTGCCGCGCGGCCGGATCGTGGAGATCTACGGCCCCGAGAGCTCGGGCAAGACGACCGTGGCCCTGCACGCCGTGGCCAATGCCCAGGCTGCCGGCGGGGTGGCGGCGTTCATCGACGCCGAACACGCCCTGGACCCCGAGTACGCCCGCGCGCTCGGTGTCGACACCGACGCCCTGCTGGTCAGCCAGCCCGACACCGGCGAGCAGGCGCTGGAGATCATGGACATGCTGATCCGCTCGGGCGCCCTGGACATCATCGTCGTGGACTCGGTCGCCGCGCTGGTGCCCCGCGCCGAGATCGAGGGCGAGATGGGCGACAGCCACGTGGGCCTGCAGGCGAGGTTGATGAGCCAGGCGTTGCGCAAGATCACCGGCGCGCTCAGCAACTCCGGCACCACCGCGATCTTCATCAACCAGTTGCGCGAGAAGATCGGCGTCATGTTCGGCTCGCCCGAGACCACCACCGGTGGCAAAGCGCTGAAGTTCTACTCGTCGGTGCGCCTGGACGTCCGCCGTATCGAAACCCTCAAGGACGGTGGCGAGGCGGTAGGCAACCGCACTCGGGTCAAGGTCGTCAAGAACAAGGTCGCCCCGCCGTTCAAGCAGGCGGAGTTCGACATCGTCTACGGCCAAGGAATCAGTCGTGAAGGCTCGTTGATCGACGTCGGCGTCGATCAGGGCATCGTTCGCAAGTCCGGCGCCTGGTACACCTACGAAGGCGACCAGCTAGGCCAGGGCAAGGAGAACTCCCGCAACTTCCTGCGTGACAACCCCGACCTCGCCGAGGAGATCGAGAAGAAGATCAAGGAGAAGCTCGGGGTGGGCGCGCAGGTGACCGAAGTGGCGCCGCTGCCGGCTCCGGTGGACTTCTAGCGTCAATGGCTCGCTCGCGTTCGGCGGGTGGCGGCGCCTTTGCGCCGCCCGCCGAGCCCTCCGACCTCGACGCCCGGCTAGCCGATCCCGACGCCGACCCCGAAAGTGCCGCCCGGACGATCTGCTTGCGCCTGCTGACCGCGCGCGCCCGCACCCGGGCCGAGCTGCACCAGGCGCTCGCCGCGCGCGGCGTTCCTGAGCAGGCCTCGACCAAGGTGCTGGACCGGCTGGCCGACGTCGGGTTGGTGGACGATCACGCGTTCGCCGGTGACTACGTCTCGTCCCGGCAGCGTGATCGAGGGCTGGCGGTACGAGAGATCAGCCGCCAGTTGCGGGACAAGGGCGTCGACGAGACCGTGATCACGGCCGCCGTGAGCGGGATAGGGCCCGAGGCGGAGGCGGCGGCCGCCCGGCAGTTGGTGGCGCGCAAGCTCCGCTCGATGACCCGACTGGCACCCGAGGTCAAAACGCGCCGTTTGGTGGGAATGCTGGCGCGCAAGGGTTATTCGCCGTCAATGGCCTTTCAGGTGGTTCGGGACGCTGTCGGCGCGTCAGGTGAGGACACTGGGCCCGATGAGACCGCATGGCTGGCTTGACCCTGTGCCTCATCGTTCATAACCTCACAAGATCAGGAGACTGGATGCGTTGCGCCCACGCGCAGCGCACTGACATACAAAGCGTCATGTTTGCCCGTTGACCGTCGTCACATCGAGGACCGAAGGAGACAGTGAACGCCGCCCGCTGCGCTAGCGGAAGGCGCCTCCATTCTGTGTTCGCATGGGCGGCCGGCCCACGGCTTCCGCCTCCTGCAGTGCTGTCGCGACGGGTCTTGACTGACGCGTCGCCTCCGCGAGAGGAGGACGTTCAGTGAGCCACTTGAGTGAGTTCGCGGCTATCGCCGCCATATTTGTGTTGATCCTCATCCTCGGTCTTCGATTCCTGTCGCTCTACGCCGGCCGCTCCGGAGCTGGCGAGGCCACCGCCAAGCAGGCGGCGATGAACGGCCCCGACCGGGTGGCCGAAGCCGAAGCTGAAGCCGAATCCATCCGGCAGCGCGCGATGAAAGACGCCGACGCCGCTCGCCGGGCCGCCGACGCCGAGATCGAATCCCTGCGCAGAGCAGCCCAGACCGAGGTGGCAGCCGCCCGAGCCAGCGGTGACGCTGCCAAGGCGCGCGCCGAGACGGCTGCCGCTGACCTGATCGCCGATGCCAGGCGCACCGCCGAGCGGGAGTCCCAGCTTCAGCTGACGGCGCTCGCGACGCGTGAGCAGGAGCTGGCGACGCGCGCGCAGAGCCTGGACCGGCGCGAGTCCGAGCTGGACTCGGCGGTGCGTGAGATCCAGGCCCGCCGGGCCGAACTCGAGGCCGAGGGCGCCGCGTTGGAGGAGTTGCGCTCCGAGCTGGCCGCGGCGACGGTCCGCCACGAGCTCGAGCACACCGCCGCTCTGGAGCGGGTGGCCGTGCTGACCACCGAAGAGGCCAAACTCGAATTGCTCAGCTCGGTCGAGGCCGCCGCCCGCCGCGACGCCGCGAACCTGGTTCGCTCGATCGAGACCGAGGCGCGCGCCGAGGCCACCGACCGGGCCCGGGCCATCGTGGTCGACGCGGTTCAGCGCGTAGCCAGCGAGCAGACCACCGAGACCGTGGTCAGCGTGTTGCACCTGCCCAGCGACGAGATGAAGGGCCGCATCATCGGCCGCGAGGGCCGCAACATCCGGGCCTTCGAGTCGGTCACCGGGGTCAATGTGATCATCGACGACACCCCCGAAGCCGTCCTGCTGTCCTGCTTCGACCCGGTTCGCCGAGAGGTCGCCCGGATCACCCTGGAAAAACTGGTGCTGGACGGCCGGATCCACCCGCACCGCATCGAAGAGATCTACGAGACGGCCAAGGTCGAGGTCGACGAGCTGTGCCTGCGAGCCGCCCGCGACTCGCTGGCCGAGATCGGCATCACCGACCTCGACGAGCGGCTGATCCCCACCCTGGGGCGGTTGAAGTACCGGACCAGCTACGGCCAGAACGTGCTGGGACACCTCATCGAGACCGCTCACATCGCCGGCATCATGGCCAGCGAGCTCGGTCTGGAGACGAGCCTGATCAAGCGGGCGGCCTTCCTGCATGACATCGGCAAGGCCCTCACCCACGAGGTGGAGGGAAGCCACGCCATCATCGGCGCGGACCTGCTGCGCAAGTTCGGCGAGAGCGAGGCGGTCGCGCATGCCGTCGAGGCCCATCACAACGAGGTGCAGCCAAAAACCGTCGAAGCCGTGTTGACCCAGGCGGCTGACGCCTGCTCGGCGGCCCGTCCCGGCGCCCGGCGCGAGTCGCTGGAGGTCTACGTCAAGCGGCTCGAGCGGATCGAGCAGATCGCCACCGCCCGCCCAGGGGTGGAGCGGGTCTTTGCCATGCAGTCCGGCCGCGAGGTTCGGGTGATGGTGCTGCCCGAGCAGGTCGATGACCTCGCCGCCGGTGTCATCGCCCGCGAGGTCGCCAAGCAGATCGAGGACGAGCTGACCTATCCCGGCCAGATCAGGGTGACCGTCGTGCGCGAGTCACGAGCCACCGAGGTCGCCCACTGACCTCGCGGGCTGCCGGCTGACCAGCCGGCGCCGGTAGACCGCGGTCGGCCCGATCGGGCGGCCGTCCGGGTCCGGTATCTCCTTCACCGCGACCAGTTCGAACCCGTTCTTCTCCAGAACGCGTCGAGAGGCGGCGTTGGCGACCTCCGGATCCACCACGAAGCCGGCCACCGTCGCATCGCTGTCCCGGACGAGCCCGACCAGTGCCGCGATCAGCCGGGTGCCGATTCCGTGGCCGCAGAGGTCCGCGGAGCCGATGAGGTAGTCGAAGCCGGCCTCGTCCGGATCGGCTCCCACGCTCCGGGCGTGGTCGGGGTAGTCGCTCCAGCGACACCACTGGGCATAGCCGAACGGGCCGGTGGGCAGCTCGGCGATCAGGGCGTGCGTAGGTTCGCTGCCTTCGATGCAGGGCAGGTACTCGGCCCGGACCCGCGCCGGGTCGCTGGGCTCGTGCCACCAGCGCTCGACGTGCGCGGCAGCGAACCACTGGCCCAACAGCGGCAGGTCGGCCACGGTCAGGGGCCGCAGCCGGATAGGAGCGGGTTGCTCCTGGTGGCAGGTGGCGAGCCCGATCTCGGCGGCAGCTCCTGGGACCGGGCCGTGTTCGGCGGCGGCCGGCCCGGGTGCAGCCGGCTTGGCGGTGGCGGCCATGAGCAAGAGTAGGCCGCCTGGTCAGCGCCGGGTGGTGCGGCCTCGTACTCTTGAGCCGATATGAACGCCGCCCCCGGTACCGAGTCCCGCGCCGACCTCACCGGCCTCCCGAGTGCCGGTGACCCGTGCGCCGGTGACCCGCGTGCTGGCGACTCCGGCGCCGGTGACCTCGCCACCGGACCGACCTACGCCATCCGCACCTACGGCTGCCAGATGAACGTCCACGATTCCGAACGGTTGTCCGGGCTGCTGGAACGGGCCGGGTACCGCCGGGCTGCCGACCAGAGCGGCCGGGAGGCCGACCTGGTGGTCTTCAACACCTGCGCGGTGCGCGAGAACGCCGACAACCGGCTCTACGGAAACCTCAGCCAGCTGGCGCCGGTGAAAACCGCCCGTCCGGGCATGCAGATCGCCGTCGGCGGCTGCCTGGCGCAGAAGGACCAGGCTGCCGTGCTGCAGAAGGCGCCCTGGGTCGACGTGGTCTTCGGCACCCATAACCTGGCCAGCCTGCCGGTACTGCTCGAACGCGCCCGGCACAACGGCGAGGCCCAGGTCGAGATCCTCGACGCCCTGGCCAACTTCCCCTCCGACCTGCCCAGCCGGCGTGACTCGGCCTTCTCGGCGTGGGTGTCGATCTCGGTGGGCTGTGACAACAGCTGCACGTTCTGCATCGTGCCCAGCCTGCGCGGCAAGGAGACCGACCGGCGCCCCGGCGACGTGCTGGCCGAGATCGAGGCGCTGGTGGCCGAGGGCGTCACCGAGATCACCCTGTTGGGCCAGAACGTCAACTCCTACGGCCGCTCGTTCGGTGACGCGCTGGCCTTCGGCAAGCTGCTGCGCGCCTGCGGACGTGTCGAGGGCCTGGACCGGGTGCGTTTCACCAGCCCGCACCCCCGCGACTTCACCGATGACGTGATCGCCGCGATGGCCGAGACCCCCAATGTCTGCCCGCAGCTGCACATGCCGATGCAGTCCGGCTCGGACGCGGTGCTCAGGTCGATGCGGCGCTCCTACCGGCAGGCCCGCTACCTCGACATCATCGACAGAGTGCGCGCGGCGATGCCGCACGCGGCCATCACCACCGACATCATCGTCGGCTTTCCGGGTGAGACCGAGCAGGACTTCGAGCAGACCCTGGACGCCGTCCGGCGAGCCAGGTTCGCCAGCGCGTTCACCTTCCAGTACTCGCCGCGGCCCGGCACGCCGGCAGCGACCATGCCGGACCAGATTCCGAAGGCCGTGGTGCAGCAGCGCTACGACCGGCTGATCGAGCTGCAAGAACAGATCAGCTGGGACGACAACAAGCGGCTGGTCGGCGCCGACGTCGAGGTGCTGGTCAGCACCTTCGGCGGCAAGAAGGATGCCGCGAACGAGCGCATCTCCGGGCGGGCCCGTGACGGGCGGCTGGTGCACGTCGGCGCCGGCGCGCCGTCGCCAGTGGGGTATCAGGCCGGTGACGTGGTGACGGCCCGGGTCAGCTATGCCGCCCCGCACCACTTGGTGGCCGACGGCGGCATCTCGGCGCACCAGAAATGGCGAGGGCCCTCCGGACTCACCAAACCCGCCGCGAAACCAGCTACGCCGCTGCTGAGCATCGGCCGCCGGCCGGCCTAGCCCAGCCGGCCCAGCTCAGCAGGACTAGCTGGACTGCTCGTTCCTTGATGCCGGCACTGGCCATCAAGGTGATCGACGGCGTCATCGAAGTCGTCTCCGAGGGGAGCTGGCGGCACTTTCCCGTCGGGCATTCCGAGGCCAACCGCGGCTGAGCGAGCCATCCGCTCCTGCCGCCCACCCGGCTCCGGCCGAGCGAGCCATCCGTTCCTGCCGCCCACCAGGCCCGGCCCCCAAACCGGCCTGGCCCCAAAACTGGCCTGGCCCCTATCCGGCCCGGCCCCTGAACCGGCCTGGCCGACCTACTCCGGCAGCAGCGCCTTGCGCCTGCTGACCTCGGCCTCGGCCTTGGCGATGCGCTGCGGGTCCCCGGACGCCTGGGCCTTGGCAAGCTTGGCCTCGGCCTCGCTCAGGCGTTCCTTCAACTGCGCCAGGAACGGGTTGGACTCGGTCGCCCCGCGCTTCCACTCGGCGTCGAGTGCCTCGCGGACCCGCTGCTCGGCGGCGCGCATCCTGGTCTCGAGCCGCTGCATGGAATCGCGCGGAACGTGGCCGAGCGTCTCCAGCTTCTCCTGCAGGTCGCGCAGCGCCACCTGGGCCTGCCGCGGATTGCTCACATCGAGCGCGGCGGCCTCGGCGATGATCGATTCCTTCTCCTTCAGGTTCTGGCTCTGCTCGGCGTCGCGCTCGGCGAACACTCCGGAGCGCCGTTCGAAGAACACGTCCTGAGCGGCTCTGAACCGCTTCCACAGCGCGTCCTCGGTGCTGCGGTTGGTCCGCGGAGCGACCTTCCACTCGTTCATCAGTTCCTTCAACGCCGCCGAGGTCTCGCGCCAGTCCTCGGAGCTGGACAGCTCCTCGGCCCGGGCCACCAGCTTCTCCTTGATCGACTTGGCGGCGTCGCGCTCGGTGTCGAGGTTGGCGAAGTGGCTGCCGCGACGCTTGCCGAAGGCGTCGCGGGCGGCGGCGAACCGCTTCCACAGCGCGTCATCGGTCTTGCGGTCGATCCCCTTGATCAGCTTCCATTCCTCGACGATGGCCCGCAGCCGGTCACCGGCGGCCTTCCACTGGGTGGAGCTCTCAGCGATCGTCTCGGCCTCGACCGCCAGCGCTTCCTTCTTGGCGATGGCCTCGGCCCGGGCGGCGTCGCGCGCCTCGGCAAGCTCGCCCATCTTGGCGTCGGCCGCGGTGATCAACGTGACGAGCCGGGTGTCGAGCGTGGCCAGGTCACCGACCGCCGCGACCGTGGGCAGCGAGGCGTGCAAGGTCATGGCTTGGGACTTGGTGGCCTTGGGATCGCCGGCGCCGGACTCCAACCGCTTGGCCAGCAGGTTGATCTCCGTCTGCAGATCCTCATACCTGCGGATGTAGTAGGCCAGCCCGGCCTCGGCGTCGCCGGCCTGCCACGAGCCGACCTCCCGTTCACCCTCGGCGGTCCTGACGAACACCGTGCCGGCCTCGTCGATACGTCCCCATTCCGTACTCATATTCAGCATTAGACACGACTGGAGACTGCTACGGTGCAGCCGGATAGCCTCTTGCAACGTGACTGACACCGATGCGGGGCCACCCGGACGTCCGGTGGTGGCGATCGTCGGTCCGACCGGAACCGGAAAATCCGACCTTGCGGTGGCGCTGGCCCGGCGAATCGGCGGCGAGATCATCAACGCCGACTCCATGCAGCTCTACCGCGGCATGGACATCGGCACCGCCAAGCTGCCGCCGGCCGAGCGGGGCGGCGTGGCGCACCACCTGCTCGACGTCTGGCCGCTGACCAAGTCCGCGGCCGTCGCCGAATACCAGCGGCTGGCCCGGGCCGCGATCGCCGACATCACGAGCCGGGGCCGGACCCCGGTGCTGGTCGGCGGCTCCGGCCTCTACGTGCGGGCCACCCTGGACCGGCTGGAGTTCCCCGGGGAGTCGCCCGAGATCAGGGCGCGGCTGGCTGCTGAGCTGGCCGAGGCCGGCCCGGCGGCCCTGCACGTTCGGCTGGCACGGCTGGACCCGGCCGCCGGAGCGGCGATCCTGCCGTCCAACGGCCGCCGCATCGTGCGGGCGCTGGAGGTCATGGAGCTCACCGGCGGCCCGTTCACGGCCAGGATGCCGGCCTTCGAGTCGATCTATCAGACGGTGCAGATCGCGCTGGAGCACCCTGACCTGGAGAACCGGGTGCGGCTGCGGGTGGATCGGATGATGGCCGGGGGGCTGCTCGACGAGGTGCGCCGGCTGCTGCCGCTCGGGCTGCGGGACAGCCCCACCGCGGGCAAGGCGCTGGGCTACCAGCAGTTGCTCGCGGTGCTCGACGAGCAGGGCGAGTTGCGCGGTGACCTTGCCGACGCCGTCGAGCTGACCGTTCGCGGGACCTGGCGGTTCGTGCGCCGGCAGCGGTCCTGGTTCCGTCGGGACCCGCGGCTGCACTGGCTGGACGCCGCGGCGCCCGACGTTCTGGACACGACGCTCGCGCTGTTGCCCGCTAGGCTCAGAACGTGAACCGCAAAATGACGGTGATGAAGGGCCATGGCACCGAGAACGACTTCGTGGTGCTGCCCGACCTGGACGCGGTGATCTCGATGTCGCCGTCGATGGTGCGCGCGCTGTGCGACCGGCGGGCCGGCATCGGGGCCGACGGCGTGCTGCGGGTGACCCGGACCGAGCTGGCCACCGAGCCGGACGTCCGCGCTCAGGCCGGGGTGGCCGAGTACTTCATGGACTATCACAACGCCGACGGCACGATCGCGGAGATGTGCGGCAACGGGCTGCGGGTGTTCGGGCGTTACCTGCAGCGGTTCGGGCTGGTCGACTCGGCCGACGGCGCCAACCTGACGGTGGCGACCCGGGGCGGGCCGAAGGCGCTGAGCTTCGACGGCGAGCACTTCACCGCCGAGTTAGGACCGGCGACCATCCGCTCGGAGCGGCCGCGGGTCAGCGCCGCCGGGCTGCTCGGCGAGTACGAGTCGGTGGCCCTGGACCTGCCCAATCCCCATGTGGTCGTGCAACTGCCCTCGGCGCAGGACCTGGAGGCGTTGCGGCTGACCGAGCCGCCGCGGGTCCTCCCCGGCCTGCCGGAGGGCCAGAACGTCGAATTCGTGGTGCGCCTGGGGCCGGACCGGCTGCGGATGCGGGTGTACGAGCGTGGCTCGGGCGAGACCCGCTCCTGTGGCACCGGAATCTGCGCCGCGGTGGTGGTGGCGGCCGGCGAGCAGGCGGGCCAGGGGGAGTGGACGGTCGAGGTGCCGGGCGGCGAGTGCCGGGTCTGGTGGAACGCCGCGGGCAACCTGATGCTGGCCGGGCCGGCCGTCCTGGTCGCCAGTCTGGAGCTGTCGCCGGAGTGGCTTGCCGCGCACCGGTAGCGGCTCAGCAGGAAATAACTTCGCATTCCGGCCGGTAAGGCTGTCACCATGTAGGCAATGACTGCTTACCGACGAACTGACTCCCAGGCCGGGCCGACCGCTGTCGAGCCGGTCGATGACATAGAGCTTGCCGACGACATCGAGCTGGCCGACGACGAGCTGGCCGACGACGACGAGCTGGCCGACGAGCCGGACTACACCCTCGGCGAGTACGACCTGTCCGACCGGGCCGCGCTGCGCCGGATCGCCGGGCTGTCCACCGAGCTCACCGACATCACCGAGGTCGAGTACCGCCAGCTGCGCCTGGAACGGGTGGTGCTGGTCGGGGTCTGGACCACCGGCACCCTGACCGAGGCCGAGAACTCGATGCACGAGCTGGCCCGGCTGGCCGAGACCGCCGGCTCGGAGGTGCTCGACGGCCTGGTGCAGCGCCGGGATCGCCCGGATCCGGCGACCTACATCGGCTCGGGCAAGGCCAAGGAGCTGCGCGACATCGTGGCCGCCACCGGCGCCGACACCGTCATCTGCGACGGGGAGCTCACGCCTGGCCAGCTGCGCCAGCTCGAGCAGGTCGTCAAGGTCAAGGTGGTCGACCGGACGGCGCTGATCCTCGACATCTTCGCCCAGCACGCCCGGTCCCGCGAGGGCAAGGCACAGGTGGAGCTGGCGCAGTTGCAGTACCTGGTGCCGCGGCTGCGCGGCTGGGGCGAGTCGCTGTCCCGGCAGGTCGGCGGCCGGGCGACCAACGGCGTCGGGATCGGCGGTCGCGGGCCGGGTGAGACCAAGCTGGAGATCGACCGCCGCCGGATCACCGCCCGGATGGCCAAGTTGCGCAAGGAGATCTCGGGCATGAAGACCGCCCGGGACGTCAAACGCTCGCGGCGCACCAACAAAGAGGTGCCCTCGGTGGTGCTCGCCGGCTACACCAACGCGGGCAAGTCCTCGTTGCTGAACCGGCTCACCGGCGCCGGCGTGCTGGTGGAGAACGCGCTGTTCGCCACCCTGGATCCCACCGTCCGGCGGGCCGAGACCACCGACGGCCGCGTCTACACGCTGTCCGACACGGTCGGCTTCGTCCGTCACCTGCCGCACCAGCTCGTCGAGGCCTTCCGGTCCACGCTGGAGGAGGTCGCCTCGGCAGACCTGATCCTGCACGTGGTGGACGCCTCCGACGATGACCCCGAATCGCAGATCCGCGCGGTGCGTGAGGTGCTCTCGGACATCGACGCCCTTGACGTGCCGGAGCAGATCGTGTTCAACAAGGCCGACGCCGCCGATGCCGAGACCCAGCTGCGGCTGCGCAGCCTGGTGCCGGACGGGCTGTTCGTCTCGGCGCTGACCGGCGCGGGGATGGCCGAACTGGAAGCGCTCATCGAGTCCAAGCTGCCACGCCCCGAGCAGGCCGTCCTGGTGCTGCTGCCCTACACCCGGGGTGACCTGGTCGCCCGGATCCATGCCGACGGCGAGGTGTTGACCGAGGAGCACACCGGTGAGGGGACGCTGATCAGCGCGCGGGTCCGGGCGGATCTGGCCGCCGCGCTGGATGAATTCTCGGCGGCGGTGCCGGCCCGGGAACGGTGAACTCCGATGTTTGCGCCAGTACCGCGTAGGCTTGCCTGCAGTAGGTGTCCCGAAGCTGTGCAGGGAGAGTAATCATGGGCTGGCAATCGCCGTCGCACTGGGTGATCATCGCTTTGGTCGTGCTGGTGCTCTTCGGATACAAGAAGCTGCCGGAAATGTCGCGCTCGGTCGGCCGGTCGCTGCGGATCTTCAAGACCGAGATCAAGGGTATGGACGCCGACGACGCGGCTCGCAACTCCGCCGAGGCACCCCCTGCCACGACGTCCGGCACCACGACGTCCAGCGCTGTTCAGCCGCCTGCGGTCAACGCGAACGGTCAGCCGGCAGCGACCGGTGAGCCGGTCGTGGCCCACCCCGTCGTTCCGCCGCAGGCGATCACTCCCTCGGCCCCGGTGGCGCTGCCGCCGGCCGAGGAGGAGTCGCCTCAGCAGCGGACGCAGGCCTGAGTCTCTCTAGAGCCTGACTTCTCTGGCGAAGTCTGCCCCGGACGCAACTGTCCGGGGCAGACTCAGACGGTCTTGACGGCCTGGGTCAGACCTTGCGCAGCACGGCCACGACCCGGCCGAGAATGGTCGCCTCGTCGGCGGGAATCGGTGAGTAGGCCTCGTTGTGCGGCAACAGCCAGGCATGGCCGTCGCGGCGCCGCAACGTCTTGACGGTGGCCTCGCCGTCGATCATGGCCGCGACGATCTCGCCGTTGTCGGCGTTGGGCTGCTGGCGCACCACGACCCAGTCACCGTCGGCGATAGCGGCGTCCACCATCGAGTCACCCCGGACTCGCAACAGGTAGAGGGTGCCCTCGCCGACCAGGGTGCGCGGTAGCGGGAAGACATCCTCGACGACCTGCTCGGCCAGGATGGGGCCACCGGCCGCGATCCGCCCGATCAACGGCACCATCACCGCCTCGGGGGCGTTGGCGTTCAGCGCGTCGTCGCCCACCGGGTGCATCCCGAAGTGGCCGGAGGTCGGCTCGTCCTGCTCCTCCGGAGACCGGACGTCCAGCGCCCGTGGCTTGTTCGGGTCTCGCCGGATGAAGCCCTTCTGCTCCAGGACGGCGAGCTGGTGGCTGACGCTCGAGGTCGACTGCAACCCGACCGCGTCACCGATCTCGCGCATGCTCGGCGGAAAGCCGCGCTGTGCCACGGTGTTGCGGATGACGCTCAGGATCGTCCGCTGCCGGGCGGTCAGCCCATCGCCGCGGTCGTGGTCGGGGAACTCGGCGATGCTGCTGTTCCTGGGTCGTCCCGGACCTCGTCGTAATGGTGGCTTGGGCGGCTTGGGCACCGGAGTCTCCCTGTCTCTATCTGGCCTGACGGCCGGTCTGGGCGTCATCGAGGGCGACTCCCTCAATGGCGTGTCGTCCGGGGACGAGCGTGCCGACCGTAGCGCCGCAGGGGTAACGATTCAAACACCTGTTCGAATCGGCGTGTCGCGATTCTGGTTTCTGTCGGAGGCTTGTAGTAGACATCGGTACAGACGTTCGATCGAACGAATGTTCGATCTCCAGCGTAACTGGCCCCGGTCAGATTCAGTGAGGAGCACGGCATGTCAGTCGCAACAGAGTTCCCTCCGGCGGCGCCCATTCCCGCTCGTGCCCGGCAATTACCGCGGGCCGGGGCGGCTGCCCCGCCGGCCGACCGGCCCCGGCTGTGGCTGGTCCCACCGGGCGAGCGGTGCGCGCCCTCGAGCGGCCGGTGGGACGGGGCACGGCGCGGCACGGGTCGGGTCGCCCGGCCGTCGGTCCGGCTCATCAGCTCCGCGCGGACGCCGGCCCAGCTGGTTCCGGTCGGCTCCAGCGCTGCGCGGGTGCAGTCCCGCCCGCTGCGACTGACCCGGCGGGGAGTCGTGGCGATCGCGCTCGGCGTCGCTGTCGTCGGCGGGCTGCTGCTGCTCGTGGCGCACCTGTCGGCGAGCCCGTCGGCAGCCGCTCCGGCCGCCCCGGCCGGCGCCGTGGTCACCGTTCAGCCGGGAGACACCCTCTGGTCTATCGCCGGCCAGGTCGCTCCGGGCCGTGACCCGCGCGCGGTGGTCGAGCGAATTCGGGAGTCCAACAACCTCACCTCGGTGTCCTTGATTCCTGGCCAAGCCCTCAAGGTCGGCTAAAGGTTGAGTGGTTCGGAAATGTCGCCGGAAAACTCCTCTTACACGGTTGGAATTTACTTCCAGCGTGCCTCTTGCGGAAGACTTGGCCAGGCTCTAACGTTCTACATGTAGTAGTTACAAGCATGTACTTCGTCCACAAGTTGGGGTTTGGTAGTCCACAGGCCATCAACACCTGAGCAGGGCCATCCACGGTCCGTCCCCAGGTTGTTGACAGTTCCCTGTTGACGACAGCCCCGCGGCGGATGTCGAGCAGGTCCGTGGAGCCCCGCAGAAAGCGTTCTGCGCCGCACGCGGTTTTAACGTAGGGGAGGCACTGGGATGCGGTGCCCGTACTGCCGTTACCCGGACTCACGGGTGGTGGACTCTCGCGAGCAGGACGAGGGCCAGGTCATCCGGCGCCGGCGCAGCTGCCCCGATTGCGGCAAGCGGTTCACCACGGTCGAAGAAGCGACCCTGGCCGTCATCAAGCGCAGCGGGGTGACCGAGCCGTTCAGCAGGCAGAAGGTCATCACCGGCGTCCGGCGGGCGTGTCAGGGCCGGCCGGTCGACGAGGACGCCCTCGCCCAGCTGGCCCAGACCGTCGAAGAGGCGATCAGGGCCACCGGAGCGGCCGAGGTGCCCGCGCCCGAGGTCGGTCTGGCGATCCTCGGCCCGCTGCGCGCGCTGGACGAGGTCGCCTACCTGCGCTTCGCCAGCGTGTACCGCTCATTCAGCTCCATCGAAGACTTCGAGAAGGCGATCAGCGAGCTGCGCGCCGAGCATCGCCTCGATCGCTCCGGCGAGGCCCCGGTAGCCACCCAGGCGGCCGCGCCACGTCAGTCATCAGCACAACCACACGGGATCACCAAGGAAAAGGGGCACAGCGGGTTATGACCGAAGTTGTCGAAGGCGGGTCCAGCGGCGGTTCTTCCTCGAAGAACGCCGGCAAGCCGGCTGGTTCCAAGCACGCCGGTGAGGCGCGCGCGTTGAAGGTCAGCGCGAAGGACCAGCCGGTGTATCCCGCCAATGGCCTGGTGATCGAGCGCGTCTACACCACCGAGGGAGTGCACCCCTTCGACGAGCTCGACTGGGAGCGCCGCGACGTGGTCATGACCAACTGGCGCGACGGCTCGGTCAACTTCGAGCAGCGCGGGGTCGAGTTCCCCACCTCCTGGTCGGTCAACGCCGCCAACATCGTCACCACCAAGTACTTCCGCGGCGCGGTCGGCACCGAGCAGCGCGAGTGGTCGCTCAAGCAGCTCATCCACCGGGTGGTGCACACCTACCGGGTGGCGGGCGAGGAGTACGGCTACTTCCGCTCGGCATCCGACGCCGAGATCTTCGAGCACGAGCTGACCTGGATGCTGTTGCACCAGGTGTTCAGCTTCAACTCCCCGGTCTGGTTCAACGTCGGCACCACCTCGCCGCAGCAGGTCAGCGCCTGCTTCATCCTGGCCGTCGACGACACCATGGACTCGATCCTCAACTGGTACCGCGAAGAGGGCCTGATCTTCAAGGGCGGCTCGGGCGCCGGGTTGAACCTGTCGCGGATCCGCTCCTCGAAGGAGCTGCTGTCCTCCGGTGGCACCGCCTCGGGCCCGGTCAGCTTCATGCGCGGCGCGGACGCCTCGGCCGGCACCATCAAGTCCGGCGGCGCCACCCGGCGGGCCGCCAAGATGGTCGTGCTCGACATCGACCACCCCGACATCGTCGAGTTCGTCGAGACCAAGGCCCGCGAGGAAGACAAGATCCGGGTGCTGCGCGACGCCGGCTTCGACATGGACCTCGGCGGCAGCGACATCACCTCGGTGCAGTACCAGAACGCCAACAACTCCGTCCGGGTGTCGGATGAGTTCATGCACGCCGTCGAGGAGGGTGGCCAGTTCGGCCTGCGAGCCCGCTCCAACCACGAGGTCATCGAGACCATCGACGCCAAGCAGCTCTTCCACAAGGTCGCCAAGGCGGCCTGGGAGTGCGCCGACCCGGGCATCCAGTACGACGACACCATCAACGACTGGCACACCAACCCCGAGTCGGGTCGGATCACCGCGTCCAACCCGTGCTCGGAGTACATGAGCCTGGACAACACCTCCTGCAACCTGGCGTCGCTGAACCTGATGAAGTTCCTCGGCTCCGACGGCGCGGGCAACTCCTTCGACTCGGCCAAGTTCGTCAAGGCCGTCGAGCTGATCATCACCGCGATGGACATCTCGATCTGCTTCGCCGACTTCCCGACCGAGGCGATCGGCGTCAACACCCGGGCCTACCGGCAGCTGGGTATCGGCTACGCCAACCTGGGCGCGCTGCTGATGGCCTCGGGGCTGGCCTATGACTCCGACGCCGGCCGGGCGATGGCGGCCGCGATCACCTCGCTGATGACCGGCACCGCCTACCGCCGCTCGGCCGAGCTGGCCGGTGTGGTCGGCCCGTACGACGGCTTCGCCCGCAACGCCGAAGGCCACGCCCGGGTGATGCGCAAGCACGCCGCCGCCAACGACAGCGTGCGGTTCTTCCACCAGACCGACAAGGCGGTGCTGGCCCGGGCCACCGAGGAGTGGGCCTCCTGCCTCAAGATCGGAGCCGTCAACGGCTGGCGCAACGCCCAAGCTTCGGTGCTGGCGCCGACCGGCACCATCGGTCTGATGATGGACTGCGACACCACCGGCATCGAGCCGGACCTGGCCCTGGTGAAGTTCAAGAAGCTGGTCGGCGGCGGCTCGATGCAGATCGTCAACCAGACGGTGCCGCGGGCGCTGCAGGCGCTGGGCTACCAGCAGGAGCAGGTCGAGGCGATCGTCGAGTTCATCGCCGAGCACGGCCACGTCCAGGACGCTCCGGGGCTCAAGCTCGAGCATTACGACGTCTTCGACTGCGCGATGGGCGCCCGGGCCATCAAGGCGATGGGCCACGTCCGGATGATGGCCGCGACCCAGCCGTTCATCTCCGGCGCGATCTCCAAGACGGTCAACCTGCCTGAGTCGGCGACTATCGACGACATCGCCGACGTGTACTTCCAGGGCTGGAAGCTGGGCCTGAAGGCGCTGGCGGTCTACCGCGACAACTGCAAGGTGGGCCAGCCGCTGTCGGCCGGCAAGGAGGCCAAGAAGGCGGGCGCGGTGACGGCCGAGCCGGTCGTCGACCACCGCCCGATCCGCAAGCGGCTGCCCAAGTCACGGCCCTCGCGGACGGTGTCCTTCGCCGTCGGCGGCGCCGAGGGCTACCTGACCGCCGGCTCCTACCCCGACGACGGCCTCGGCGAGGTCTTCCTCAAGCTCGGCAAGCAGGGTTCGACGCTTGCCGGCGTGATGGACGCGTTCTCGATCGCGATCTCGGTCGCGCTGCAGCACGGCGTGCCGCTGGAGTCCTACGTCTCGAAGTTCACCAACATGCGCTTCGAGCCGGCCGGCCTGACCGATGACCCGGACATCCGGATGGCGCAGTCGATCGTGGACTACATCTTCCGGCGGCTGGCGCTGGACTACCTGCCCTTCGAGACCCGCAGCGCGCTGGGCATCTACACCGCCGAGGAGCGGGCCCGGCAGCTGGACACCGGCAGCTACGCCCCGGCCGAGGACGACCTGGAGGCGCTGGCGCAGTCGGCTCCGGTCACCGAGCCCAAGCCAGCCGGGATGCCGGAGTCGATGTCGACGGTGCACAGCTCGACCGAGTTGCTGGAGTCGATCATCGGCACCTCGGCCGACGCCCCGCTGTGCATGAACTGCGGCACGAAGATGCGGCCCGCGGGCTCGTGCTTCGTCTGCGAAGGCTGCGGGAGCACGTCCGGCTGCAGCTAAACACCGAAGCAGCTGTGCATGCCGATGTCCATCACGTACGACCCGGCGCCCCGGCCTCGCACCCAGCGAGGCGGGGCGCCGTCCGTGCCCTAGGTGTCAGCTTCGGGGCGCGGGCGTAACCCGGGCGGACCCTGTCTGCCGGACTTCGAGGTGAGGTGCCAGTAGCGACGGCACGTCGGGCACAGATAAGCCCTGGTCGGTGCTGTGCGCTGGCGGGCCGTGGCGCGGCGCTGAGTCGCCCGCAGCGCCAGCAGCGCCTGATGTTGGGTCGGATAAGCCTTCTTAAGGCAGTCGTTCACGTCGGATGTCCCTCGACATCAGGACGGGCCCCGGCTCATCTCCGGCTCTCCCGCCAAGGACGGCGCCTGACGACGCGGTCCCGCGGCACACCTGATGGTGCGTCTGTATGGCAAGACCCTACCGTCCGGGCCTAGCTGCGCAGAGTAGACCAACTCAGGGGCGGTGCATCGGAGAGTGAGCCCGCGAGTATCCGGGGCTGACTGCTGACCGCCCGCTATCGCTGAGCAGCTTCAGGCTCGCGACCACACATTGGTGTCGGTGTCCCTGCGCCACGGCGTGGGTCCGCCCGCGACCCGGAGGACGTCGGCGAGCCAGAACGTCGCGTCGGGTGGCCACCCCGCCAGCACAGTCGCGGTGCCCTCGTCCACCGGCAACGCCCGTCCGGCGGTGGTCAGGTAGCCGGCAACGCTGAGATGGACAGCGTCCCAATCCTCGGCAACCAAAGGCCAATCAGGCATCGCCCAGCTGCCGTCCCGGCCCGTCGTTCGCCACCAGTCGCCACGCTTGGTGGTGGCCGTGACCTCCAGCGGGTACCGGCGAACCAGGTTCATCCAGTCCTCCGGGGCGCCCAGTTCGAGAACCCTGACCTCGCGGGTCGCAGACACCTGCCAGGAGGTCGCCGAGGTCCAGCCGAACGAGTCCTCCACGAAGACCAGGCCGGTTGGCAGCGGCGGCTGTCCGATCGAGCGGGCAGTGCTCACCCCGGGCCGCGTGATGGGCGCTGACCACCATGCGCCGCTGACCATTTTCCAATCGACCGCAACGCCGCCTGCGGCCATGTCAGCTGCGGACCACCAGGTGCCGTCGAGCCATTTCCCAGCGGCTGGACCGTCGGCTGTGCCGGAGCCATACAACTCGCCGGAGTGCTCGAGGCTGAGCCCGTCCACGGCTGTCCGCAGGCCGGTCAGCGTCGGCTTGTGCTCCCACTGTGGCGAGTCCCCGTCAAGAAACTGGACGAGGTGCTGATCGTCGAGGTCGATCGGGCTGGTCCACCAACTCGTCACGGGACTGGCCGCGATCGCCTCGGCGGTGTCCTGCAGCCGGGTCCGCCATTCGCCGGACCCCAAAGCGGCGTCGAGGTCGTGGGGAGGTTGCCAGTACATCCCCCAGTCGCAAGCTTCAGCGATGGCCGTTATCGCTGCCTGGCTGTCGACCTCCGTCCGGCCGAGGGTCGCTGGCGCCGACTGGTCAGCCGATCCCTTCATGAGCTCGTAGCAGACCCGGCGGCCACGAGGTCCGCTAAGGAGGTCGCCGGCGTCCATGGCGATCAGCATGGCGCCGCGCCCGAGCGTCGTCAGCTCAATTACCCGGCGCCTGGGTTATCCGGCCGCCGGACATGCGAGGTGGCTGCCGCAAGGCCGCACACCGGCTTATTAGTCAGCGTGGATGTAGGGATTGAGGATCTGCCGTTGCCACAGCTGCCTTTTCTCCTGCGCTGTAAGGCCAGCAGCCTCAGCGGCCGTGTCCCACTGCTCGTTGATGACGGTGACGCACCGCTCGATGATCTCCTCTGCCTCGGCTCGGCTGAGCAGGTACACCTCGGCCGCGCTTCGACACACAGCCAGCCGGCTGGCGCGCTGCCCATCCCTGCCGATCGCCATGGCCTGGTTGGCTTCGGTACCCGAGCGGAGTTGGGGGCACAGGTCATAGGCCGGAGTGAGGGTGAGCATGGTGCCATCCCAGAACGCGGCGTGATTGCGCGCGTGGTCGTCGGTATTGCCGACGCAGATGTTGAAGACGATCCGGGCGAACAGCTCACGCAGCGTCGCGGCCGGGCTGGTGAACCGCTGACGGATGAGGTCGGCCAGCGCAGGGTAGGTCGCGTAGCGCCCCATCATCTCGTCCAGGCCGAGCATGGTCAGGGCCGAGACGAGCATTCGCCGCTGGCCCGGAACTTCGACGCGATCGAAACGCTCGACCAGCAGCACGTCACGGCCGAGGCAGGTAGTCACTTCGGTGTGCGGCACCTCCAGTCCGACACGGCGCGCCAGCTCCATCGCGACGCCCTCAGCCTTGACCACTGGATACGGGTCGGTCGTGGAGGACAGCTTCGCGATGACGTGGCGACCGCTGTCGTGGACCAACACCTTCGGCCGCGCTCCGCCGATGGAGGTGCCGTGTAACAAGGCCGTCGCGAGCTCGGGGGAGAGCTCCTCGCCGGCCTGCAGCTTGTCCGCGGCGATCTGCATTTCCTCCAGCGTCGCGGTGCCCAATCGCGGCGTGTAAGTGGCGGCACTGGCCTGAAAGTCCAGGCCGCCGATGCGATCGGAGCCGGACTCGAGCAGGTAGGTCAGCAGCCCGAGTTCCGCGGTGTCACTGTCACGGTCAAGGTGCCCGGTGTGCCGGGCGAGGATGACGCGCTGCCCCCAGGCATCGGGTCCGGCGTCTCTGATGCAGCCCGCGACGGTGAGACCACTGCCGGGCCTGATCGGACCCGGCTGCAGCGGCAGCTCCGGCAGGTAGACAGCGATGGCGTCAGCGCGGGCCAGGTAGGAGCGCCCGTAGGTGAACAGGACCACCTCGCCTGCGACGTCGAGCCGGCCAGCGACGATCGGCTCCGTCGCGCCGGGCAGCCAGACCCAGACGAACGCGCTTTCGGGAGCAGGCGTGACACGAGTACTGGTCATCGGGTGGTCACCAGCCCCGGGCTCAGAAGTCGTCGTCGATGGGGGTGGCCGGCTGCCGCACGCGTGCCGGCAGCAGGGCCAGCCGATCACGGCCGCCCGCGAGCAGCTCGGGGAGTTCGGCAGGGCTGGCGCCGAACAGGTCGATGCCGAGGATGGTGGTCAGCTCGAATACCGTTCCGATAGCGACCGTTGGCGTGCCGGCCTCGGCTGCCCGAACGGTGATGCGCGAGACCCCGGCGCGCTCGGCGAGTTCATTGATGGTCCAGCGCCGTGCGCGTCGGGCCCGCGCAATCTCCAGCCCGAGCAGGCGGGCAGCGTCCACTGTCTGCTGCGAGTACGTGCGCACTTGACTCATCGACCCTCCCAGATGGCAACTGTAGCAGCTTTTAACCCGCTAAAGTCAGCTGTGAAAGCCATAGGGAGGACATTGCGACTGTCAGCACGAAGCTGGACGCCGCCTGATGCAGCCCGACGAGATCCCCGGGGTCAGCTGTTGTGCGTGACTTCTTCGCCTGAGCGAACACACCGTCTCAGATGCAGCTCCGCCAGCCCTTGACGTCGACGATCAGGGTGATCGGCGCGCTGCTGTTGTTGCGGATCTGGACATTCTGCTTGTCACCGCTGGCCACCATCAGCATCCGCTGCCTGGTGTGGTGAGCTGCGAAGGTGATGGTGGCCGCGCCATCCCAGGCGACGCTGTCCGGCCAGGCCGAGATCGAGCCACCGGTGCTCGGGGTCAGCACGGTCACGTTCATCAAGGGCGCGCAGATGCCGTCCCTGGTGTTGCCGTTCGCCAGATCCGCGATGGGCAGCTGCACCGTGCCGCCCGGCGGCACCGGCGCCTGCCCGACGCCCCGGCTGTCATAGACGCGCCAGTGGCCGCCCGCGAAGAAGTGATCGAAACGCCCCGGGTCGGTGACATTGAGCCCGGTGTAGTAGCCGACCACATCGGCGATCACGTGGACGGCCGCCGCGCTGTTGTTGCGGAGCGCTAGCCCGCCGCTGTCGTCCAGCAGCTCCAGGAGCTGGCCCTGCTCGGTCTGGCCGGCGGCGAAGCTCATGGTGGAGGTCTTCACAGCCAGGTCGGTCCCTCCCACCGTCAGCGACCCGGACCGGCTGGGCGTCAGCACCGTGAAGTTGACGACCACCCCCATCTGTCCTGTGGCGGCATCCTGCGCCGGGATGCCGCCTCGGCCGCCCACCTGAAAGGTGCGCGTCTGGCCGGCGGCCACCGGCTGACCGGTGCGGGTGTCCAGCAGCCGGGTCGGCGTCATCGGCTGGTACTCGCCGTAGAAGTCCCCGAAACCGCTCCTGTGATAGCCGAGGATGTCGACGATCAGCACCAGCGAGCTGGCGGTGTTGTTGCGGATGTCGATCAGGCCGTTCGCGCCGACCGGGACCGTCTCGAAATTCTGGTTGGTCAGACCGGCCTGGAAGCTCATGGTCGCGCCGGACCAACTGGTGCCGTCGGCGAACACCGTGATGGAACCCGTCACGGCCGGCGTCAGCACCGTCAGGTTCACCGAGACGGCCACCACGTTGATGGCATGGCGGTCGCCCACATCGTTGACCTGCACCTTGGCGGTGGCCTTGGCGGGGATCGCCCCCGACACCCGGCTGTCCAGCGCCCGGATCCGGCTGACCGCGGAATAGAAGCCGGACGGGCCGATGGGGCCGGCGGACGAGCCGATGGCGCCGGCGGACGAGCCACTCGCGGCCACCGCAGCGCCGGGTGTGGACAGCACCGGAACGACAAGGCACACGGCCAAAGCCGCGAGAGCTACGCGCATCGCACACCCCAAGGAGAGACTGCCTGCAGGAAGGGGCCAGAGCTCAGGCCCGCAACCCGATTACAACTACAAGACACCTGAGACCGGCGATGTGTTGATCCGGCGCAACGACTTCGCCAAGGCGGGTCTAGCGCCCAGCTCGAGCTCGGCTGACGTCGGACCGGGCTGGTAAGAATGCGGCCATGCGCGCAGTGCTGTTCCACCAATTCGGCGACGCCCCGATCGTCACCGACGTGCCCGAGCCGGAGCTGCCCAAGGGCGGGGTGATCCTGCAGGTGCGTTCCACCGGCCTGTGCCGCAGCGACTGGCACGCCTGGCAGGGCCACGACCCCGGGGTCGCCTTGCCGCACGTGCCCGGCCACGAGCTGGCCGCCACCATCGCCGAGGTGGATTCAGGCGTGCGGGGCTGGCGTCCGGGCCAGCGGGTGATCGTGCCGTTCATCTGCGCGTGCGGGAACTGCGAGCAGTGCCGCGAGGGCAACCAGCAGGTCTGCACCCGGCAGTTGCAGCCGGGCTTCAACTACTGGGGCTCGTTCGCCGAGTACGTGGCCATCCCCTATGCCGAGGTGAACCTGGTCGCGCTGCCCGACGAGATCGGCTACGACACCGCGGCCTCGCTGGGCTGCCGGTTCGCCACCGCCTACCGCGCGGTGACGGTGGTCGGCGCCGTCCGTCCGGGGGAGTGGCTGGCGGTCTTCGGCTGCGGCGGGGTTGGGCTGTCCGTCGTCATGATCGCCGCGGCCCTCGGCGCCCGGGTGATCGCGGTCGACACCAACCCGGCTGCCCTGTCGATGGCCACCAGGCACGGCGCGCAGCACACGATGCTGGCCAGCAGCGGTCCCAGCGACAGCGCCGGCGATGACGTCGCCGAGCAGATCAGGCAGCTGACCGGCGGCGGCGCGGCGGTGACCATGGACGCGATCGGCGCCGAGTCGGTGGTGCAGACCGCGCTGCGCTCGCTCAAGCCGCGCGGCCGGCACGTCCAGCTGGGGTTGCTGCCTGACCAGGTGCGCCTGGACCTGTCGTTCCTGGCCTTCTGGGAGCTGTCCTGGCTGGGCAGCCATGGCATGGCCGCGCACGACTACCCGGCGATGCTGGACCTGGTCCGCTCCGGCGCGGTGCGGCCCGACGAACTGGTCACCGGCGTGATCGGCCTGGACGAGGTCGCCCCGGCGCTGTCGGCCATGTCCGGCGCCGCCCCGGCCGGCATCACTGTGATCCATCCGGCCGCTGACCCCAGCTAGGACCGGCAGCCGAGAGCGAGAACCGCCAGCTGAGAGCGAGAACCGCCAGCCTAGAACGGCTCAGCGGAACGGCTTGGCGACCGGCGGCCCGACGTCGGCGCCCTCCTCCACCTGTTCCAGGGCGATCACGTGCAGCACCGCGTTGATCAGCGCCAGGTGGGTGAAAGCCTGCGGGAAGTTGCCCAGATGCTGGCCGGTGTGGGTGTCGATCTCTTCGGCGTACAGCTCCAACGGCCCTGCGAAGGACAGCAACTTGGCGCACAGCTTGCGGGCCCGGTGGTACTCACCGATCTCGCACAGCGCCGACACCAGCCAGAACGAGCAGATCGTGAAGCTGCCCTCATCGCCGGAGAAGCCGTCGTCGGTCTGCTCGGTGCGGTAGCGCAGCACCAGGCCGCCCTCGGTCAGCTCGTCGGCGATCGCCAGCACGGTGGCCCGGATCCGGGGGTCATCCGGCGGCAGGAACCGGACCAGCACCGCCAGCAGCAGCGAGGCGTCCAGCGCGGTGCTGCCGTAGTACTGGGTGAACACCCCGCGCTCGTCGAGGCCGTTGGCCAGCACGTCCTGCTTGATCTCCTCGGCCGCCAGCTCCCACTGCGCGGCTTCGGCGTCCTGGCCGATCATCGAGGCCAGCCGGGCGCCGCGGTCCACCGCAACCCAGCACATGATCTTGGACGAGGTGAAGTGCTGGAGCTCGCCGCGCACCTCCCAGATGCCGGCGTCCGGTTCACGCCAGTGCTTGAGCGCGGCGTTGACCTGGTTGGCCAGGATCGGCCAGATCCGGTTGTCCAGGTGGTCAGCGGACTTGGAGTGCAGGTACACCGAATCCAGCAGCGCGCCCCAGACGTCGTGCTGGCGCTGGGCGTAGGCGGCGTTGCCCACCCGCACCGGCCGGGAGTTGGCATAGCCGGGCAGGTGGTCGAGCTCGTACTCCTTCAGGTCGCGTTCGCCGCCGATGCCGTACATGATCTGCAGGTCGGCGTCGCGCTCGGCGAGGTCGGCGATGAAGGAGAAGAAGTCCAGCGCCTCCCAGTCGAAGCCGAGCGAGTACAGCCCCCACAGCGCGAAGGTGGCGTCCCTGATCCAGGAGTAGCGGTAGTCATAGTTGCGCTCGCCGCCCAGGTCCTCGGGCAGCGAGGTGGTGGCGGCCGCGGCGATCGCGCCGGTCGGGGCGTAGGTCAGGCCCTTGAGGGTGAGCGCGCTGCGCTGCAGGTAGGTGCGCCACGGGTGGTCGGGAAAGGTGCCGCGAGCCAGCCAGTGCTGCCAGTGGTGGGCGGTCCACACCATCCGCGCGTAGGCGTCGGCGTAATCCTCCGGCGGCGTCCGGCCACCCCAGGACAGCGCCACGTACCGGACGTCGCCCTCTTTGAGCAGCGTCCGGGCGCCGGCCTGGCCGCCTTCGAAGCCCAACCGCAGGTCGGTGGTCAGGGTCAGCTCGACGTCGCACCCCTCGACCTGGGCGAACGCCTGGTGATAGCCCTTCTCGGTGTGCTTCCAGCGCACCGGCTTGCGCCCGTAGTCCAGCACCGGCTCGCACTCCATCACCACCTGGACCTCGCCCGAGACGCAGCGGACGGTGCGCAGCAGCACCCGCTCGGCGTCGTAGTCGGTCGGCGTCCTTCGGTGGTTGTGGTCCACCTCGCTCTCGTTGCGCCACGGGCCCATCACCAGCAGGTCGCGGACGATGATCCAGCCGGTCGCGGTTCCCCAGCTGGTCTCCAGGATCATCGTGCCGGGCAGGTAGCGGCGGGCCGCGGGCACCGAGACATCGGCCGGGGCGATCCGGAACGACCCGGCGTGCCGGCCCAGCATCGAGCCGAACACGCTGGCCGAGTCCAACCTCGGCAGGCACATCCAGTCCACCGAGCCGCCGGGGGACACCAGCGCCGTCGTCTCGCCGTCGCTGAGAAAGCCGTAGTCGCCGATCGGCACCGTACGGACATCGTGGTGGCTGGAACTGGGAGAGATCTTCAGGGTCATTCCTCACCCGCCGGTAGTCGAGACTTCCATCGTGATCTCAATCGCACTCCCAGTAAAGGCGACGCGGGGAGTCCCAGCCAATCGGGTCGCTTTTCAGTCGATGACGACGACGCCCCGGGCGGTGGTGAAGTGCACCGCCACGATGCCCGTCTCGCCGTCGTTGTCCTCCACCGGCAGCCAGCGCACCTTGAGGTCATCCAGTGACCGGGTGGCGCGGTCGCCGAGAAAGTCCACCACCGTGGACCGGTCACCGGCGATGTCGAGCAGCTCGAGATTCACGGTGCCGCCGACCGCGGCCGGGTGCTCGGCCTTGTCGGACTCCCAGTGGATGAACCATGGCAGCTGCGGGTCGCTGGCCGTGTCCAGCACCCCGATCTGCTTCCAGCGCAGGTCGAAGCCGTCCGGACGCCTGCGGTGCCCGGGCGCGGCGCGCCGGCCCAGCCGCTGCTCGATGGCCGGCAGGTCCATCACCTCGACCACCCAGCTGAACCAGCCCCCGCCGGCCTGCTTGCGGGCCTTGACGGCCCGTCCGAACGGCGCCGCCTCGACGGCCGGGTGGTCCAGCGCCTCGACCACTTCCAGATAGACGCCACCGGACAGCGGCAGGACGAAGTTCCGGGTGCCGAAGCGGGGGTGCAGCCCGCCGTCGGTGAACCCGGCGCCGAGCTGTGAACCCAGCCGCTGCACGCACGAGGCGAGGCCTTCGGGGCCTGCTGCGTAGGAAAGGTGGTCCAGTCGCATGGCGTCGATAGTGGCTGAGCCTAAAAAGCCGGCGGGCACCGGGGTAGGCCGACCCGGCAGTCTTATCCGAGCTTGCTGCTGCTATGCGCGCGAGCCGATCCGATCGAGCCGGCCGGCCCGGCGGCGGTGGCGGTGATCAGTTCCAGGGTGTGGCCCTGCGGTGTGCGGTGCTCGATCAGGTCGGCGCCGCCGGCCACAGCCCAGGCGGCGGAGATGTCGGCGACCGTCCGGACCGGCTGCCCGAGCGCCCGGCGTTCCAGCAGCGCGGCCGTGAGCCGGCCCTTGGCCAGCTTGGAGGCGAACGAGATCACCCCCAGAGTCCCGTCCGGACGTGGCGAGAGCACCCGGACGCTGATCAGCCGGCCGGCCACCGGCCCGCGAGCGGCCGGCTGCCACATCGCGGCGTAGTCGCCCGAGCGCAGGTCGATCAGCGGTCCCCGGTCCAGCAGGGGCGCCATCACCTCGTCCAGCCGGGCCCGCCAGAACGTCGCCAGCACGCCCACGCCGGGCAGCGTGGCCTTGGCCGGAACCCGGTAGGCCGGCACCGGATCGCTGCCGCGCAGCACCCCGAACAGGCCGGAGAAGATCAACAGCTCGCGGTTGGCCACCGCCCTGGCCGCCGCGCTCAGCGGTTGGAGGAACAGCCCGTCATAGACCACGCCGGCATAGCGGTCCAGCGCGGGCATCGTCGGCGCCGTCCGGACCCGCCGGTTGTCGGCCAGGGCCGCGGCCGCCACCGAGTCCGGCAGCAGCAGCGCCCGGGCCGCGTCGAACTGCCCGGCGTCGGCCAGCAGCCGGTCCAGGCCGCGCAGGACCTGCTCCCGGCTGTCCTCGATCGGCTGCCGTCGCTGGCGGCGGGCCAGCGGCAGGCCACGGCCGCCGGGGTTCTTGGCCTCGCTGGGCGGGAGCAGGATGCGCACCCCGCAGACGCTAGCGGCTCAGGCGAGCAGCTTCAGGTCCGCCGGCTCCACGGTCAGCACCTGGCCCCGCTCGGCGTAGCGCCGGGCGAGGTCGGCCGTTGGATTGCCGGCCAGGACCACCCGCGGCAGCAGCCGGGTCAGACCGCCGCCGGCCAGGCCCGGGGGCAGCCGGTCGGTGGCGACGCCGGTCAGGCGCAGTCGCTCGAGCAGCGGATCGTCGGCGGCCGCCTGGCTCACCACCAGGTACAGCGGCGGCGGCACGTCCTGCAGGCGGGCCCAGGCCGAGGCGAAGCCGGGGTGCAGCCGCAGGCCGGCCACCTCGGCGACCGCGTGCCAGCGAACCGCCACGCTCTCGGCGTTCGCGGCGTAGGGCCGCACCGTCCGGGCGGCCCGGGCGACCACGGTGGTGTAGCTCCAGCCGTGGTGATCGTCGATGTAGACCCCGATCAGATCCACGTCCGCCGCCGACAGGTGGGCCTCTTCCCGCGCCTCGCGCAGCGCCGCGGTCACCGCGTCCTCGTGGCTGTCCCGAGCGCCTCCCGGGATGCCCCAGGTGTCACCCTGATGGGTCCAGGGAGCCCGGTGCTGCAGGATCACCCGGCCGTCGCCGACCAGCAGCAGCCCGGCCGCGCCGTACAGGCCCCAGTGCCGGTGACCCGCCGCGCAGGTTGTCCAGCCATCGCCGGAACTCATAAGGCTGTCCTTCATCCGGCGGTCCGCTGCTACCTCGAAGTTGTAGACGCCGACCCGCCAGGTCGCCTCTCGGCAAAAGGCCGCTCGTGGCGGCATAAGTGGGACCGGGGGCCATGGATCGGGTCGACGCCACATCCAGTTTAACCGCCGATGCGCCGCGGCGAGCCGGGTTGGGCCAGAACCAGGATGTGCTGCGTGCTCACTTACCCTGGACGGGTGCCAGCCGCTGACCGCCCGCACCGCCCGATCCGGCGGCCTGATCTCGCCGCGCTCGCCGGCTCGGTCGAGTTCGAGCCGTTCGCCCGGGCCGAGCTGGCCGCGGCCACCGCCGCCGCGGTCATCACCCACGGGCGCTCGGGTGGCTCGGAGTCCCTGGTCGACCTCGCCGACCGGGTGGGCCTGGACACCCTTGCCGAGCTCTGGCGTCAGGAGCAGCCCTCCAGCCTGCCGGGCGCGCTGTGGGCGCTGTACCTGCAGCGCCGGTGGTGCCAGAGCAACGGCGACGAGGTGACCCGGCTGTGGCGGGCCGGGCGGCCCTACGCGCCGGCTGACGAGGTGGTCGCCGGGGTGTCCGACGACGCCGACCCGGCCGCCATCGAGGCGCTGGCCGACGCGGTGCTGCACGGGGCCTACCTCGGCGACTTCGACGTCGCGCTGGAGCGTGCCGCCGCCTTCTTCCGGGTGATCGCCGCCGGCCGCCGGGAGACCGCCGCCGACGGCGCCGAGGGCGAGCGGGACCGCCGGCTCGCTGACCGCAACGACGAGGTGGCCGACGGGCTCACCCAAGCCGCGCTGAGCTGGCGGAAGAACCCGCTGTAGCGGATCGCCTGCCTCAGGCTGTGGACAGCCGGTGCCGGGCCGTCGGGTTGTCCACAACCTGGCGTCACCGGCTCACCTGGGCGGTGCTGAGCGGCAGGCTCGCGGGCATGACTTCTTGCGAACTGCCCCGCATCCGGATCAGCGATCCCGGCGAGCTGATCGAAACGGTGCCCTACCTGCTGGGCTTTCACCCGCGCGAGAGCCTGGTGCTGATCGGTTTCGCCGGTGGCGCCGAGCAGCAGCAGATCCAGGTGACCGTCCGGCTCGACCTGCCAGACCCGGCGGCCGGCGGGCTGGACGCCGAGGCCCTGCGGCCGCTGGGGGACGTGCTGCGGCGCGCGGACTCCGAGGCGATGGCCGCCGTGCTGGTGACCGAGTCGGTCCGCGGTGACCCGCGGGCCTGCGAGGAGTTGACGGCCTGCCGGGACCTGGTGACGGTCACGATGGCAGCGGCGGGCGTCGAGGTCCTCGACGTGCTGGTGGCGACCGGGCGGCGCTGGTGGTCGCTGTGTTGCGAGCGGTTCGAGTGCTGCCCCGGCGCCGGGCACCAGCGGGTGCTCGGCTGCTCAGAGGCGGCCGCCCAGGCGACCTTCGCCGGGCTGGTGGCGCTGCCCGACCGGCAGGCCATGGCCGCAACCCTGGCCGGGCGCAGCGCTGAGCAGCGAGCGGCCCTGCTTCCACGGCTGGCCGAAGCCGAGCTGGCTCGAACCGAGTCGGCCGACGCTGAGCCGGCCGACGCTGAGCCGGTCGACGCTGAGCCGGTCGACGCTGAGCCGGTCGAAGCTGAGCCGGTCGAAGCTGAGCCGGCCAAGGACGGCGGCGCACCCGAGCAGGCCGGCCGGCGGCAAGCTCAGGTGGCTGCGCTGCTGGCGGCCGCGGCTGAGAACCAGCCTGACCTGAGTGCCGAGCGGCTGGCCGGCCACGCGGTGGCCCTGACCGATCTGGCGGTGCGGGACGCGCTCTGGCTGGCAGTCGACGACGGCGCCGCGGGGGTCAGCCGGCTGATGGCCGAGCTGCACACCAGGCTGCCACCGCCCTATGACGCCGCGCCGCTGTTCCTGTTCGGCTGGTCGCAGTGGCGCGCCGGCAACGCCACGCTGGCGATGATGGCCGCCGAACGGGTGCTGGAGTCCCAGCCCGGCTACTCGGCCGCCGTCCTGCTGGTCACCGCGGCACAGCGGGGGCTGGACCCGCGGACCGTGCCGGCCTTGAGCTGGGGCCGGTCGGGTTGAGCCCGCAGGTCGGCGGGCGTCGGGGCCGGGCTACCGGGTCAGGCCGGCACCGTGACGAAGATGTGCTGGGCCACCTCGTCCAGCACCAGTTCGGTGTCCGGAGCCCCGGCGACATGCAGCCCGGCAGGCACCCTGGACACCGCTACCGACAGCCCGGGAGTCACGCCGGAGTGCGACAGCTGCCGCATCAGCTCGACATTGGGCTGCAGCAGCTCGCTGATCCGCTCGATCCGGACCGTCACCTCATCAGAGGTCACCGAGGCGGCCAGCGTCGCCAACCCGGCGTCACCGGCGCCGCCGGCGGGCAGGCCGAGATCTTCCAGGCCGGGGATCGGATTGCCGTGCGGGCAGACCAGCGGACCCTCGAGCATCGCCACGATCCGGCGCTCCACGGCCTCACTCATCACGTGCTCCCAGCGGCAGGCCTCGACGTGCAACTGGTCCCATTCCAACCCGATGACGTCGTGCAGCAGCCGTTCGGCCAACCGATGCTTGCGCATCACCGACACCGCCAGGTGCCGGCCGCGCTCGCTCAGCTGCAGGTGGCGGTCGCTCTCGACCTGCAGCAGGCCGTCGCGCTCCATCCTGGCGACCGTCTGGCTCACCGTCGGCCCGGACTGGCTCAGCCGCTCGGCGATCCGCGCCCGCAGCGGGGTGACGCCCTCTTCCTCCAGCTCATAGATAGTGCGCAGGTACATCTCGGTGGTGTCGATCAAGTCGCTGTGGTGGTGATTCACTTGCCGACCCCTTTCCCCAGAGTTTCCGTGCCGAGCCCGCCGAACTCATCTCGTGCTGCCGTATCCGGTACCCACTGTCCATGTTAGAACCGTCGGCATGACCCACCATTCCCAACAGGCTCTAATCGGCGTCGACGAGCTGGCCGCCGGCCTCGAAGACCCTGGCCTGATCCTGCTCGATGTCCGCTGGCAGGTGTCCGGCCCCTCCCAGTATCCGCTTTATCTCGCCGGCCACCTGCCAGGGGCCCACTGGTGTGACCTCGAGACCGACCTCGCCGACCCGCCCGGAGCCCGCGGCCGGCACCCGTTGCCCGATCCGCGCCGGCTGGAGGCCAGGCTGCGGGCCTGGGGCGTCGAGCCGCAGTCCGAGCTCGTGGTCTATGACCAGGGCAACTCGGTGGCCGCTGCCCGGGCCTGGTGGGTGTTGCGCTGGGCCGGGTTGGAGCAGGTTCGGGTACTCGACGGCGGGTTCGAGGCGTGGCAGCGCGGCGGCCATCCGGTGCGGGCCGAGCTGCCGTCACCGGCCGCCGGCACCGTCAGCGTCCGGCCGGGCAGCATGCCCACGCTGGATGCCGACATGGCCGCGTCCTGGGCAGCCGCCGGCCGGCTGTTCGACGTCCGGGCGGTTGAGCGGTTCCGCGGCGAGGTGGAGCCCATCGACCCGGTCGCCGGCCGGATACCGGGTGCGCTCAACCTGCCCACCACCGCCAACGTGCGGCCGTCAGGGCATTTCTTGCCTGAGCCGGAGTTGCGCCGGCGATTCTCCGAAGCCGGGGCGGCCGAGCGGGACGCGCCGGTCGGGGTGTACTGCGGCTCGGGCGTCACGGCGGCCCACACCGTGCTGGCGATGCGACTGGCCGGCATCGAGGCGGCGCTGTACCCGGGCTCGTGGAGCGAGTGGATCACCGACCCGGAGCGGCCTATCGAGACCGGTTGAGCCAGGCCAGCAGCTGGTCGACCGGCCAGGTGTTGATCACCCGGTCGGGCGGCACCTCGCATTCGGCGGCCCGGGCGCAGCCGTAGGGCTGCCAGTCCAGCTGCCCCGGCGCGTGCCCGTCGGTGTCGATGCTGAACAGGCAGCCGGCTTCGACAGCCTGGCGCAACAGGTCCCGGGGCGGGTCCAGCCGCTCTGGCCGGCAGTTGATCTCCACCGCCACCCCGTGCTCGGCGCACGCGGCGAACACCGCGGCGGCGTCGAAGGTGCTCTGTGGCCGGGGCTTGGCTCCCATCAACCGGCCGGTGCAGTGCCCGAGGATGTCGGTGTGCGGGTTCTGGACGGCCGCTACCATCCGGCGGGTCATCGCCGCCGAGTCCATCCGCAGCTTCGAGTGCACCGAGGCGACCACCACGTCCAGCCGCTCCAGCAGGTCAGCCCGCTGGTCCAGGCTGCCGTCGTCGAGAATGTCGACCTCGATGCCGCTCAGCAGCCGGAAGGGCGCGAGCCGGGGCGCCAGTGCCCCCAGGATCTCAAGCTGGCTGGCCAGCCGCTCGGCGGTCAGGCCGTTGGCCACCGTGAGCCTGGGGGAGTGGTCGGTCAGCGCCAGGTACTGCTGTCCCAGCTCGATGGCCGTGATCGCCATCTCCTCGATCGGGCTGCCGCCGTCACTCCAGTCCGAGTGGCTGTGCAGGTCACCACGCAACGCCGCCCGCAGGCGCTGCCCGGCGGGGTCCAGGTCGACCAGCGGCCCTTCCTGCTCCTCCAGCTTGGCCAGGTAGTCCGGCACCCGTCCGGTGGCCGCCTCGGTGATCACTGCCGCCGTCACCTGCCCGATGCCGGCGAGCTCGGCCAGGGTGCCGGCCCGCAACCGGTCCTCCAGCTGCTGGGCGTTGGTCAGCGCCACCTCGGCGGCCCGGCGGAACGCCTTCACCCGGTAGGTGGGGGCGCCGCTTCGCTCCAGCAGGAACGCGATCCGGCGCAGGGCGTTGACGGGGTCCACCAGCACACCGTAGAGAGCCGCCGGCTGGGGCGCACCCACACCCCCGGCTCCAGTGCCCCCACTCCGGCTCCAGAGCACTCAGGCCCCCGCTCCTGGCAGCGCAAACCGTGCGCGAACGCCGACCGCCCGGCACCTCGACGGATCGAGATACCGGGCGGTTGGATGTGAAGCCGGGTCGGATCAGGCTTCGAGGTAGTCCCGAAGCGACTGGGCGCGTGACGGGTGGCGCAGCTTGGCCATCGTCTCCCGCTCGATCTGGCGGATCCGTTCACGGGACAGGCTGAACTTCTTGGCGATGTCGTCCAGGGTGTGCGGGTTGCCGTCGGCCAGGCCGTACCGCAGCCGCACGACGGCCGCCTCGCGGGGCTCCAGCGAATCCAGGATGGCGGCGAGCTGGCGGCGCATCAGGTCGAACTCGACAGCCTCGGTCGGCTTGGTGGCCTCACTGTCGGCGATGAAGTCACCGAGGGCGGAGTCCTCGTCGGTGCCGACCGTCTGGTCCAGGCTCACCAGGTCGCGGGCGTGATCGATCAGCTCATGCAGCCGCTCGACGGTGATGTCAAGCTCGCTGGCCAGCTCGGCGTCGGTGGCGTCGCGGCCCAGGTTCTGGCCCAGTTCCCGGCGCATCCGCTGCATCTTGTTGATCTGCTCGACCAGGTGGACGGGCAGCCGGATGGTGCGGGACTGATCTGCCATCGCCCTGCTGATGGCCTGCCGGATCCACCAGGTCGCGTAGGTCGAGAACTTGAACCCCTTGGTGTAGTCGAACTTCTCCACTGCCCGGATCAGTCCCAGGTTGCCCTCCTGGATCAGGTCCAGGAACGGCATGCCGCGGCCGGTGTAGCGCTTGGCCAGTGACACCACCAGCCGCAGGTTGGCCCGCAGCAGCAGGTCCTTGGCCGTCTCGCCATCGGCGGCCAGCAGCTGCAGCTCGCGTCGGCGCGGCAGGGCCAGCCGCTTGCTGGTGCTCAGCAGGTACGCCGCGTACAGCCCGGCTTCGATTCGCTTGGACAGCTCCACCTCTTCGACAGCCGTCAGCAGCGAGACCTTGCCGATCTCGTTCAGGTAGGAACGAACCAGGTCAGCGGCCTGGACCACCTCGTCCAGGTCAGCGGTCGCCTCGACGGGGTTCACCTCGTCCAGGACGGTCTCGTCCAGGACCGCTTCGTCCAGAACCGGCTCAGCGGCTACGGTGGATTCGTCCAGCTCGACGGGCGCGTTGGGCGCGGGTGTGGCAGTGCGGGGCGCGCGGTGGCCCGGAAGGGTATGTGAAGCCGCGTTGCGGCGCTTGGATGCGTTCGTCTTGGTATTCGGCTGCGCTGTCATCTTGGTGGCTGGTTGCGTCACGTTGGGGTCCCGTCCACTGATGGGGGTTCTTTTCTCCCATCCTGTACAACGGTTCGTTGCCGAAGATGTTCCCGGATTGCGCTGGTGGGCGATTCCCAGCCAATTAGCGCACGTTGGAAGTAACGGCCCAGCTACCGGACGGCTTATTCGAACCCGCCGGCCTCGCCGGCCCGCGGCTGGGCAGGGCCCTATCCACCGGGCGGCCGGAGCCCCGGTCAGTGCCGTTCCGGCGTCTCCAGCAGGATGGTCAACGGCCCGTCGTTCACGCTGTGCACGGCCATGGTGGCCCCGAACTCGCCGGTCTCGACCGGCAGCCCTAGTGCCCGCAGTTCGGCGCAGAAAGCGGTTACCAGTGGCTCGGCCTGGCCGGCCGGCGCGGCGGCCTGCCAGCTGGGTCGACGTCCGGAGGCGGTGTCGGCGTATAGCGTGAACTGGCTGATGACCAGGGCCGGCGCGCCGAGCGAGGCAGCCGAGCCCTCATCCCGGGCACCGTCACGCAGCACCCGCAATCGCCCGACCTTGCCGGCCAGCCAGCGCGCCTCCCGCTCGGTGTCGGTATGGGTGACGCCGACCAGCACCAGCAGGCCGGCGCCGATCTCGCCGCGCACCTGGCCGGCGACCGTCACCGAGGCGTGCGAAACCCGTTGCAGGACAGCTCTCATCGTTGACCGCCGTCGATGGCATTGGGCGCGAGATCAACGGGTACGAGATCAACGGGCGCGAGATCAACGGGCACGAGAAAACCGCGTTCGATCAAATCGCGCACGACAGGGATCAGAGCGGCGGTCACCTCGTCCACGCTGGCTGAGACCGCGGCCGCCAGCACGCTGAGCACAACGCCCAGTGTGGGCTCACCGGTGCAGGCCGTCACCAGCGCCGCGACCGCGTCATCGACCTCCAGTTCCCAGCGCAGGCCGCCGGACTGGCGCAGCTGCACCAGCGCCGGCTGCCAGCCCTCGGCGCTGATCACCGAGTGGGTCGAGCGCACCAGGCCGGGTGCGGCTACCAGCCGGGCGTCCAGCAGCTGAGCGACCGACCTGCCGCGCAGCCAGGCGCCGCGTCCGAACCAGTCCTCGATGGCGTCGCCGATCGGGTGCTCATGGGCCTGGGGAACGTCCTGGCACACCACCTGCGAGTCCTGGTCCCCGGTGCGCCGCACGCTGACCAGGCCCATTCCGATGCCGGCCACTCCGTTCGCGGCGAACCAGTCCAGCCAGTGGTCATAACGCTGCTGCCAGCCGGGGGCGCCGGGCTGCTCACCGGCGTCGCGCAGCCACAGCGCCACGTACTCACCGGGCTCGGCCACCTCTCGCTGCCAGACCCAGGCCTGGCACCCGGTCGCCGGCAACCAGCTCGAAACCCGCTCCTGCCAGCTCTGGGAGCCGTCGATGATCCAGTTCGCCAGCAGCTGCCCGGTGCCGCCCTCGGTCAACCGTCCCGGTAGCCCGCGCACCAGCTCGGCGCACACCGAGTCGCCGGGCAGGCCGCTGTCGCGATAGCGAAAGCCGCCGGAGGTAGGCCCGAAGCCGGGCCCGACGATGAACGGCGGGTTGGACACGATCAGGTCGAACCGCTCCTGCGCGACCGGCTCCAGCAACGAGCCCTGCCGCAGGTCCCAACTCCTGGCGTTCAGCGCCGCCGTGGTGGCAGCCATCCGCAGCGCGCGCTCGCTCAGGTCGGTCGCGGTGACCGCCTCGCTGTGCTCGGACAGGTGCAGCGCCTGCACACCGCAGCCGGTGCCGACATCCAGCGCGCGTCGCACCGGGCCCCGGACGGTGGCCTCGGCCAGCGTCAGGCCCGCCGAGCCGATGCCCAGCACGTGCTCGGGATGCAACGGGCCTGGCCGCACCTCGGCTCCCAGATCTGAGACCACCCACCAGTCCGGCCCGTCGGTCTCGGAATAGGGCCGCACATCCAACGCCGCCCGGAGCTGGCCGGCTGACTCCTCGACCAGCCCGGCTGCCTCGGCTTCGGCCAGCGGCAGCGGGCGCAGCGCGGCCCCGGCGGCGGCGCGCGAGACCGGCAACCCGAGCAGGAACAGCCGGATCAACGTCTCGGTCTCCGAGCCCTGCCGGGTCAGCCGGTCGGCGCCGCTGAGGTCACCGCGCGACAGCGCCGCCTCACCGGGCAACCCCAGCACCTCGGTCACCGCGACCGAGCCGAACCGATCCCGCAGAGCCTGGCCGAGCTGGTCCAGGACGGCCGCCGGGAACAGCGGCGCCACCTTCATACCGGCCGCCCTCGCGAGTAGCCGTGCGGCAGGACGATCGTCGGTGTGGGCACGGGCACCATCGTGCCGCAGGGGGCGATATCTATCTCACCCCGATCACCCCGCCGCGGTGGCACCATGGTCATGTGCGCCCGTCCAGAGACCATGGTGACCGCCCGATCCTCATCACCGAGGCACCGATCAACGCAGACGTCGAGTTCGATCGCCGTCGCAAGCGGTACCTGGTGATGATGGCGCTGCGTGCCGTGTGCATCGTCGGCGCCGCGAGCACCTTCTCCCTCTCGGGCTGGCTCGCGGCCGGGTTCGTGGCCGCCGCGCTGGTGCTGCCCTGGTCGGCGGTGCTGATCGCCAACGACCGCCCGCCCAAGCAGGAGCTGCGATTCCGCCGGTTCGTCGGCGTCGACGAGATGGCCCAGCGCCAACTGACCTCCGGCGATCCGCAGCCGCCCGCGGCTGATCCACGGCAGCCGACCGAGCCTCGGATCATCGATATCTGAACTCCCGTGCCGAGTGGCGGTGGCACAATCGAGGCGTGACTACCCAGACCCTGGATGCCCCGAAGACCTCTGACGCCGATCAGCGCGACCAGGTCTTTCACTACGTCCGCAAGAACAAGGTCGCCGAGAGCGCGGTGCTAGGCACCATGGTCGAGGCACTGTGCGGCGAGGTCTTTCCGGTCACCCGGGCGGCCAAGCCGGGCTCACCGGTGTGCTCGCGCTGCAAGGAGATCTACGAGTCACTGCCCGGCGGCGGATCGTCCTGAGCCGGTCGGACCGCCTGAACGGGCTGGGCCGCCTTGGCCGGCGGAGCTGATCGGGCCGCCTTGGCCGGCGGAGCTGATCGCGCCGCCTTGGCCGATCGGGCCGCCCTGGCCGGCGGGGTCGCCTGAACCGGCGCCGCCTCTTGAGTAGGCAAGTCTTGGGCTGACGCCTCCCGCGTTACCGCTTCCTGAGCTGACGCCCGCCGCGTCTCCGCTTCCTGAGCTGACGCCCGCCGCGTCTCCGCTGAGGCCCCCCGCGTCTCCGCTTCCTGGGCTGAGGCTTCCCGCGCGGGCGCGGCGGGCTGGCCGAGCTCGGGGCTGGGGGTGTAGGGCTTCCAGCCGCGGCCCGCGCCGCGCACCTTGGCCGTGGTGGTCGGCGAGCGCTGCTCGATCTCGGCGTTGAGTTCGGCGCCCAGCAGCACGCCCAGCGCCAGCAGGAAGAAGAACAGCAGCGCGGCGATCGGGGCGGCCAGCGTTCCGTAGGCGTTGTTCTGGGCGACGATGAAGCTGATGTAGAAGCGCAGCCCCCAGGATCCGGCCAAGAAGATCACCATGGCCAGCAGCGCGCCGGGCAGGCCACGCCGCCACGGCAGCCGTCGCGGCGGCGCCAGGTGATAGAGACTGGTCAGCCCGACCAGCAGCAACAGCATGACCACCGGCCAGTAGGCGTCGCCGATCACCCGGTCCGCCGTCTCGCGGGCTCCTTCGGGAAACAGCTTGGGCAGCAGGGCCGGTCCCAGCACCAGGGCCGGCAGCACGATCACGCCCACCACGATCGAACCCAGGTAGATGCCCAGGGCCAGCAGCCTGCTGCGAACCGCGCCGCGCAAGTCGCGCATCCCGTAGGCGATGGTGATGGTGTTGACGAAGGTGGCGGTGGCCGAGGAACCGGCCCACAGGGCGATCGCGAAGCCGACCGAGATGACGTCGGCCCGGCCCTCACGCAGCACCTGTTGCACCACCGGCGCGATCAGCTGGTCGACCACCTCGTCACTGAACGCCCGGGAGAAGGTGATCAGCAGGTTCTGCTGCACCCGGTCGACGGTGCCCTGCCCGGCCCACTCGGAGAAGTAACCCAGCGCGGCCAGCAACGCCAGGAACAACGACGGCAACGACAGCAGCTGCCAGAAGGCGGCCTCGGCCGACAGCCCGAGCACCCGGTCGTTCCAGGCCCGGGACACGGTTCGTCTCGCCAGCCTTCTGATACCCCGCTGGCTCATCACGAGTTACTAGTCTGCCCCAGCCGCGCGGCCCGGACAGGACTGTGACACGCAACCGCGGCAGACAAACGTGACATCGCCGCCCGGCGGGGGCGGGTGGCCGCCAATCTCACATCGAAGCGGGTTGGTCGCCGCCGGCCGGGTGGCCTGCGGTTAGCCTGGGCCGGCACGGGTCTGACCGCGTCGGATCCGTGCCGGACAGTGCTGATGAGCAGAGAAGGAGGCGGCGTCGAGTGCCAGAACGCCGCCCGACTGGCACCCGGCTGCGCCTGTGGCAGCGCGAGGCGCTGGCCAAGTACGAGACCGAGCGACGCTCGGATTTCCTGCTCACCGCCACCCCCGGGGCGGGCAAGACGACGTTCGCTCTCAGCCTGGCGGTCGGCCTGATCAGCCGCCGGATGATCGACCGGGTGATCGTGGTGGCTCCCACCGATCACCTGCGAACGCAATGGGCCGAGGCCGCCGAACGGTTCGGGATCGCGCTGGCGCCGAACCTCGGCAACTCGGTGGGCCCGGTTCCCAGTGACCTGCACGGCTATGTCACGACCTATGCCCAGGTGGCCGGCAAGCCGACCCTGCACGCGGCCCGCGCCACCACCCGCCGCAGCCTGGTCGTCCTGGACGAGATCCACCACGCCGGCGACGGGCTGTCCTGGGGCGAGGCGGTCGAGCATGCCTTCGCCGGCACCAGCCGCCGGGTGTGCCTGACCGGGACGCCGTTCCGGACCCGGGTCGGCGAGCGGATCCCGTTCGTGCGGTACGAGCCCGACGGCCAGGGCGGCCTGGTCTCGACCGCGGATTTCAGCTACGGCTACGCCGACGCGCTGCGCGACCACGTGGTGCGCCCGGTGGTCTTCGCCGCCTATACCGGGGTGTCGCGCTGGCGCAACTCCGCGGGCGAGGTGGTGGCGGCCTCACTGACCGACGCCGGCACCAAGTCAACCGAGCAGGCCGCCTGGCGCACCGCGCTGGACCCCAAGGGCGATTGGGTGCCGCACGTGATCGCGGCGATGGACGAGCGGCTCACCCAGCTGCGCCAATCCGGCATGCCCGACGCCGCCGGGCTGGTGCTGGCCTCGGATCAGGAGGACGCCCGGGCCTACGCCTCGATCGTGCGGCGGGTCACCGGCGAGAAGCCGTACCTGATCCTGTCCGATGACCCCAAGGCCAGCGCCAAGATCGCCGAGTTCGGCGCCGGCGGGGCCCGGATCGCGGTCTGCGTCCGGATGGTCTCCGAAGGTGTCGACGTGCCGCGAGCGGCCTGCCTGGCCTGGTTGACCAGCTACCGAACGCCGCTGTTCTTCGCGCAGGCGGTGGGGCGGGTGGTCCGTTCCCGAGGCCGGCACGAGTCCGCGACGGTCTTCCTGCCGGCGGTGCGGCCCCTTCTGACGCTGGCCGCGGAGCTGGAGGACGAGCGAAATCACGTGCTGCCGCCGCCGGCCGGGCCGGCCGACTCGCTCGAACTGGTGGACGAGCTGACCGAGGAGCAGCCCGAGCAAGCCGAGTCGGCCTTGCTGCAGGAGTGGCAGGCGCTGGAGGCCGAAGCGCAGTTCGCCCACGTGCTGCACGGCGGCCGGGCCGTCACGCCCGACGCCGGGCACGGCACCCCGCCGGCCGACGGCGAGGACGAGTTTCTGGGCCTGCCGGGACTGCTGTCGGCCGAGCAGACCGCGGCGCTGCTGGCTCAGCGCGACGGCGAATTGCGCAAGCGGGCCACCCGGGCCCGGCGCCCCGGGGCCGACCAGCCCGACCAGTCCGACCAGCAGCCCGCCGAGTCCCCGGGGGCGGCCGTCGGGGACTGGCGGGCGGCGGCTGCCCTGCGCCGGGAGGTGAACCGGCTGGTGTCGGTGCTGGCGGCCCGGACCGGTGTCGGCCATGCCGCCCTGCACGCCCAGATCAGGGCCGCGGTGCCCGGGCCGGCCTCTGCCTCGGCCTCGCTGGAGGTGCTGGAGTCCCGGCGGGCCTACCTGATGGGCCGGATGTGAGCGCCCCCCCGCGGCGCTGATCTGCCGGCCGGCCGCGGTGCTCGGACCGAGCGGTCCTGCCTCCAGCGGTAGGCCCGTCAGCCCTTTTCAGCGAGGTTCCGGCAGTTCGCTACACGCGTAATAACTCTCGATTGGGTTACTCCGGGGACTACGGCGCGCCTGGACTGGTTGTATGTATTAAGCAGACACGATAAGTCTCAGAGCAACAGAGGCCCGAGTCTGTGAGACCGATCGCGAGAACCGTCGCAGAAACAGAGGGACCAGTGACCAGCACCTTGACCGTCGAGCCCTTGACCGCAGCCGATCGCTGCGACCGTTGTGGCGCCCAGGCCTACGTGCGCGTCACGCTGCCGGCTGGCAGTGAGCTGTTGTTCTGTGCTCACCATGGCCGCGAGTACGCGCCCAAGCTGCGTGAACTGGACGCCGAGATCCTGGACGAGTCGGAACGGCTGGCTGACCAGCAGCCGGTGACCGTCGCGTCCGCGGGTCTGTCCGACTAGGACCCTGCTCGGGCCTGTCCAGGCACCTTGATACGAAGAAGACCGGTCCGCGAGGGCCGGTCTTCTTCGTGTTTCGACCACGTCGGCTCAGCCGGCCTGACCTGAGGGGAGCGGCAGGTGGCGGTACAGCAATTGTCGCTGTGGTTGCAGCCGGCGCAGGACGCCGCCGTGGAACTCGACGCGGTGATCGCGCGCCTGGCCGCGGTGCACGGCACCGCCGTCTTCCCGGCTCACCTGACGCTGCTCGCTGTCATCGAGCAAGAGGTGGACACCGCGGTAGCCACCCTCGATGAGGTCAGGCAGCTGGTGGACCCGCTGGACGTCTGGTTCAACGAGACCCGGTGCGAGCACGCCTGGCAGCGTTCGCTGTACCTGGCCGCCGTGCCGACGGCCGGACTCCGGCGCGCCTTCGAGGTTGCGGCGCGGGCGTTCAGAGCACCGGGCAAGCCCTCGTTCGAGCCGCATCTGAGCCTTCAGTACTCCCACGTGCCGGTCGCGGACAAGTTGTCGCTGGCGGCGAGCCTGTCGATGGGGCTGCCACTGACCGTCCGGTTCGACCGGCTGTCGTTGTGGCACACCGAGGGGTCAGAGGCCAGCCGGTGGCGGCTGATCGCCAGTCGTTCGTTGTCTAGTCACTGACCGGGCGAGTCACTGACCGGGCCAGCGGCAGGATGGGCGCTGCGGTCACGTCGTGTGGCAGCGAGGCGGGCGAACCGCCGGCGTTGCCCATGAAACCGACGTCTTCGACTGCGCAGTTCCAGCCGTCAGCCATCGCCGCTCGCAGTGCTGCCAGCGCAGGCGTGGCCGGTGGCGTCCGGTATGGCTCCTGGCCACTCTCCACCGGGATGGTCAGCTCGTAGTCGACCCGGTCGCTAAAGCGCGACATCTCCATGCAGGGCGAGGTCGCGGTCTCCAGCTGTTCCTGCTGCAGCTCGGTATCCACGGCTGCCACCAACTCGGGCTCGGTGTCTGACTGGACCGGCAAGCTGATCGCGCCCATCAGCGCCCCGGCGATGGGCACCGGTCGCCCACCGGCGGCATCGACCAGCAAGAATTCTTCTTCCACGCCTACGGTGCGCAGGCCGACATGCTGCCTCTCAGCAGTATGCGCAGTAGCGCCGGCTTCAGCGGATTGGCTGGACGGAGTGTCTAATGCCATGTCGGAGCGAGGAAAGACATGAGTCATGCGATACCTCAGGATGGGTACCGGGCAGGGCTCCGGCCACGATGTGGCCCATGGTTTCCAGGCCAGCTTTCACCCTTACACAGCTCACGCGACACTCGCCATGAGCGGCCTAGCGGTAAGGCAGCCCTATCGCGGCCCGGAGTCGGCAGGCGTCTGAGCCGCCGCTCTGGCGGATGGCCGAGCCGATGACCAGGCCAAGCCGCGGTTGGATCCGGCGAGCACGCCCCGGTTGGACAGGTGCGACATCAATGACCAGCGCGACAGCGAGGACAGCACCGAGCCGGCCGACAGCCATGAGCCGACCGAGAAGATCGACAGCGCCGAGCCGATGCTGGCGATGGAGGCGAAGGATCCGACGCTGCCGATGGACAGCACCGAGCCTTTCGAGCCGATGGACAAAAAGCTGTTCTGAGACCATAACGACCATCGCGAACACTCGTTGTTCATAGCAGCAGCATCTCAGCCTTGGCGCTCACCTGCTACTGCCTGCGGAATCTCGGCATTGGCTCGGCATTGGCTCAGCTTCAGCGCAAGTAGCTCACGGTCAACGCGGAGGATCTGCAGGCAGGAAGGTGGCGCCAAGGTGCCAACTGGCCCTCGGCATCGGGTTTTGGCGTTATCGAACAGATGGTTAAGCAAATAGTTCGGACCCAAAGTGGGCGTGTGCTCCAGCAGTTTTGAAGATGCGTCAGCTACCCTCCGTAGCACCTCTAGGACCGAACGTCACACGCTTTTCACGACCCATGTTGTGTAGTCGTTAAGTTACCCATCGTGACGGTAACGATTAGGAATAGCCCTATGTTAAAAGGGTTTTCGCGAGGTGTGGTTTTAGTGTAAGTTTTCATCACAGGGGCCGGCAGGATGCCGGATAAGACGGCCAGGCGGGTCGACCCAATCAGCGCACGCAGCAACGTAGGTGGCGGAATTCTGCCACCGATCAACTGCGAGGCGAATTCGAACAGCTCAGTCGGCGCGAGATCAGAGAGCGAGGCAGCCAGCGTGGTCACAGACAGTGCGCTGAGCGGCAGCCAGCTTTCGGCAGCGCCGCTCACCGGTGTCGCCGCTCAGCCGGCGCCCCGCTCGCAGACAGGTGGCGCCCAGTGAGGTTCGACGCAGGGCAGACCGCCTGGAACCTGCCCACCCAGATGCGCGCGCCGGCTCCGTCGCGACGCCGCGGC
The DNA here is from genome assembly GCA_036389035.1 of Jatrophihabitans sp. Lineage (NCBI taxonomy): Bacteria > Bacillati > Actinomycetota > Actinomycetes > Jatrophihabitantales > Jatrophihabitantaceae > Jatrophihabitans > Jatrophihabitans sp. The sequence continues at coordinate 88,779 of DASVQQ010000012.1, read as the reverse complement.
CGGCTGCCGATGGCGGCCGTGCGGCCCGACTACGAACTCATCCCGATGAACGGCGCTCGCCTGCAGACCTCGGGATATCAACGACCGACGCCGGCCGGCGCGGTCTGCGCGGTGTCCTACCGTGCCGAGTTGCAGCCCTCGACCTGGGAACTGCTGAGCCACCTGGTGGACCCGCAGGCAGCGGTGGTGATCCGGTCCCGGCTCACCGGTGGGCGCCCGGTCGACGAGTTCGAGGCGGCAGGACTCGATGACTCGGCCTGGTCACTGGAATCGGCGACGGCGGCCGCGGCGGCGCTGCTCGGCGAGCCGGTCCGCGAACTCGGCCGTGGCGCCAGCATCGAGGCACTGCGCGAAGACACCCGCGGCTTGCGCTGCGAGGACGTCATCATCGCCGTCAACGGCAAGACCGTTGAGACGGCGGTGCACCTGCGGGCGGCGTTGGCCGGCCTGGACTCGGCCGAGCTGACGGTGGTGGGCGGACCTGGCGCCGAGCGGCCGGGGGCCTTGTCGAAGGTGTCGATGGCTCGGCACTCGGACGGCGCGTGGGGGATCCGGGTTGTCACGGCCGACCGGGTGCTGCGGCACGGAATCGAGGCTCGGTTCGAGCTGCCGGATGATCTGCGCGGCCCTTCTCTGGGTCTGGCCTGCGCGCTCAGCGTCGTCGATGCCTACACCGGCGGCCGGCTTGCCGCCGGCGGCACCGTGGTCGCGACCGGAACGGTCGACATGAACGGCCGGGTCGGCGGCGTGGGAGCAATCGAGTTCAAGGCGCGTGCTGTGCGGGCGCACCCGCACGTGCGCCGCTTTGTGGTCCCCGCAGAGTCGAGAGCCGACGTGGATGACGCGCGTCGGATCCTCGGCGCGCGGGCAGAAGTCGTGGCGGTGACAACGTTGGCTGAAGCGGTGGAGGTGCTCTGCGGCTTCAGCTGGCGGGGTAAGAAAATCACCCATCGATCACCTGATCGGCAAATGGGTTAGCGCCGTCCGGTAGGCGTCTCTCCCGGCGCCTGACAATTTCCTTGGAGGGAAAATGCGTTACACGTCCGCACGTAGTTCCTCGGCCTCTCGCTGGTCGGCCTCTCGCTGGTCGGCCTCTCGCTGGTCAGCCTCTCGCTGGTCAGCCGGTGCTAGTGCAACGGTCGACAGCGTCGAGCTGTAGCCAGAGCTCACACCTGATCACACCAGAGGTCCGGGCGGCGGGTTCCCGCCGCCCGGACCTCTGGATCCTGTCCCTGAGCAGAATTGCTGCTGGTCGCACGCATCGCCTCGGCCGTCCGTGCGCTAGACACGTTGGTCGGTGGCCGGGTCCGGCACGCCGTCGAAGTACTGGTCCAGCACCTGCGTGAAGACGGTCTCCTCAGGCGCCGCTCGTGCGAACAGCGTCATTGACGAGTGCAGCTTGCGCGCGTCGATGACCCCGAAGATCTGCTGCGCGCTGTGGTCATGCCGGCGCGCCAGAATGCCGGCGCACTCGAGAAGCCGGGGTCCGAGCACCGGGTGCCGAAGGTAGGCTCGCGCCTCTGACAGCGAGCTGATCGCGTACGTCCTGGACGTCACGCTCTGCCCCAGGCCGGCGATCTGTGGAAATACGAACCACATCCAATGGCTGGTCTTCTGGCCGCGGCGCAGTTCGGCGACCGCGCGGGAGTAGGTCCCGCCGGCGTCCTGTGCCACCACGAACCGTTCCAGGTCAGCCGGATCCCGCATGCCGCGCCCTTTCTAGGTTGCCGCCGTCTCCTGTTCATCATGCGCTCACCCGGCGTGCACGGATCTCGTCCGCACGGCGCGGTTCGGTTGACATTCATTACCTTTCCGTCACTCTAAGTAATCAGACGGCTCATTAACCAAGCGGCCTCGCCGATGGGAAACCGTCTTACCCCAATCCCGATTGACGGAGTGCGTGATGCTGAATAGTCAGCCAAACACAGCTAAATCATCGAAAGCGAACTCATCCGAACGCTATCGACCGAATCTTGCCCGCCTGCGTCGGCTGCCAGCGCTGTCCGCGTTGCTATCAGCACTGATGGTGACCGGCCTGGTGGTGGTCGGTCCGAACCAAACCGCTCCGGCGGCAGCCGCCGAGGCGCCCATCCGGGCGGCTTTCTACTACGGATGGTTCCCCGAGACCGAGCACTGGCGGTCCCAGTACACCCCGACCGTCGGCAAGTACGACAGCAGCGACCCGGCCGTGGTGAGCACCCAGGTGCGCCAGGCCAAAGCCGCCGGGTTGAACGCCTTCATCTCTTCCTGGTGGGGGCAGGCCACCGCCACCGACAAGCGGCTGCCGCTGCTGCTGGACACCGCCGCCGCACAGGGGTTCAAGGTGATGCCGTACTACGAGAAGGAAGGGTTCGGCAATCCCAGCGCCGCTCAGCTCGAGTCAGATCTGGGCTACCTGGCCGCCAAGGCCGCCGTCAGCCCGTCGTGGCAGCGGGTGGGCGGCAAGCCGGTGCTGTTCGTCTACAACGCCGATGACACCACCTGTGACGTGACCGCGCGTTGGGCCGCGGCCAACCAGGGCCGCTTCTACTTGAACATGAAGGTGATGCACGGCTACCGGACCTGCGCCGTGCAGCCCGACTCCTGGCACCAGTACGGGCCGGCATCGACGATCCAGAACGTGTTGCCGTGGTCCTCGAACGTCGCGCCAGGCTTCTGGCGGTTCGACGAGGCCGCGCCCCGGCTGGTCCGCGACCTGGCCACCTTCAAGGCCGCGCTTGCCGAGCAGGTGAAGTCCGGCGCCCAGTGGCAGCTGATGACCAGCTGGAACGAGTGGGGCGAGGGGACCGGTGTCGAGTCGACCGTCCAGTTCAGCCAGGCCTACACCGACGCGATGGCCAGCGCCTACAACCCTCCGGTGGTGATCCCGGACGCCACCGGGGCCACCCTGACCTCGGCCGCCGACACCTACGTCAAGTCCAACACGACCGGCGCCAACTACGGCCTGGCCACCACGTTGCAGCAGAACGCGACCAGCACGGCGACCGCGGTGTCCTACCTCCGGTTCGCAGCGCCCACGGCCACCGTCACCAAGGCCACCCTGCGGTTGTTCTCGCGCTCCAGCGGAATCACCCGGTCCAAGGTGTTCAGCACGTCGGCCACCTGGGACGAGCGGACCATGACCTGGGCCAACCGGCCGGCGCTGGGCGCCCAGGTCGGCACCACCGGCACGCTGACGGCCGGACAGTGGACGGTGGCCGACGTGACCAGCGCCGTGCGCGGCGGTGTCAGGTCCTTCGGTGTGACCACCGGCGCCACCGCGACCCGGTACTTCGACAGCCGGGAAGCCGCCAACCCGCCGCAGCTGGTGCTCGAATACGGCACCGCGCCCACCAGCCCGGCGCCGACCAGCACCGCGCCCACCAGCCCGACGCCGACCAGCACCGCGCCGACCACCTCACCGGTGATCGCCGCGGTGGGTGACATCGCCTGCGCGCCGGGGTACACCGTGGGGTCCGGCTGCCAGCACAAGGCGGTGGCCGACAAGATCATCAGTGACACGGCCGTCTCCAAGGTGCTGGCCCTGGGTGACCTCCAGTACGAGTCAGGCGCGCTGTCGGCCTTCCTGGAGGTCTACGACAAGTCCTGGGGCCCGTTGAAGTCCAAGACCAAGCCGGTTCCCGGCAACCACGAGTACCAGACCTCCGGCGCTGCCGGGTACTACGACTACTTCGGGGCGCTGGCCGGTGACCGGACCAAGGGCTACTACTCCTTCGACGTGGGCGCATGGCACTTCGTCGCCCTCAACTCCGAGCGCGACATCACCGCCGGCGGAGCGCAGGTGGCGTGGTTGAAGGCCGATCTGGCCGCTCATCCGAACAAGTGCGTCGGGGCGCTGTTCCACAAGCCCCGCTGGTCGAGCGGCACCCACGGCGACCACTCGTCGATGGCGCCGTTCGTCCAGGCTCTCTACAACGCCGGGGCTGAGGTGATCCTGTCCGGTCACGATCACGACTACGAGCGGTTCTACCCGCTGAACCCGTCCGGGGTCCGCGACGACGCCCGCGGGATCGTCCAGATCGTCTCGGGTCAGGGAGGCAAGAACCACTACGCGGTCACCGGCCGCTCGACCACTGCCGCCAAGGACAACACCTCCCACGGCTATGCCCGGCTGACCCTGCACCCGGACAGCGCCGACGTCACCTTCGTCTCCGCGGTCGGCTCCTACCGGGACACCGCCAAGATCACCTGCCGGTGATCGTCGATCCCACGCCCTGGCAGCGGTGAGCAGGTCGGCTCCGCTGCCGGCAGGGACCAAGTGACGCGACAGCCGGGCATCGCCGCAACCAGCGGCGGTGCCCGGCTGTGCGCTGTGGGTGCAGGTTTGTATCGCGCGGCCAGGGCTGGTAGTCGTGGAAGGACAGCCCGCAGGTGTTGAGCGCGCAACGCCGGGCTAGCTGCCGCGTCAGCCGGCAAGCTTCAGAATTAAGGGGAACTGGCCATGGGCGATGACGTGATGGACGTCGAGACTGTTCAGAAGCAACTGGCGATAGCGGCATCCCAGCAGCTCGGGTCATTGGTGAGCCTGACCGTGCTCGCCGGCAACTTGCAGGGCCCGCTGTCGATCGGCCTGAAGGAGCGCCTTCAGGCCTTCGCGGTGGCAGAGGTGGCCGATGCTCAGCTGCTGGTTGAGAAACTCACGGCCGTCGGCGGGCAGTTGGCCCCGATGGAGGTGCCGCCGTTGCCCAGCACTGACGCCGAGACAGCGCTGCGGGAGTTCATCGAGCGCGAGGAGCAGGTGATGGCCGCCCTGCATGCTGTGATCCCCAGCACCGGCCAGGAGCCGCGCAGCGAGGCACTGGAGCATCTGATCGAGCATGTGCTGATGCGCAAGCAGCAGCAACTGGACTACCTGGCGCTGGTTCAGCGCTGAGCGCGGCCCAGTCGGGCGTTGGCCCGGTCGGGGCGTTGGCCCGGTCGGGGCGTTGGCCCGGTCGGGCGTGGGGCCCCGGCGAGCCGGCCCGGCGCGCTACCTACGAGTGTCTTACATTCTGTGTTACGGTCGCAGGATGGCTGACACGATCACCTTCCGCCCGGACGAAGACGCCGTCCGTGCGCTCGCTGTTCTGACCCGGGACGGAACGCCGGTCTCGACCGCCGTGCGGTCCGCTCTGATCGAGGCGGCTCGGCAGCGAGCAGCCGCGTCGCTACGCGCCGAGGCCGAGGCGCTCGCGGCCGACGAGCAGGATCGAGCCGAGGCAGTCCAGGTGCTTCGCGATATGGAGACACTGCGTGCGTGGTGAGGTGTACCGGCTGCGCGCCCCACGTGATGCTCGGGGTCCTGAGCAGAATGGTTCGCGATATGCCGTCGTTGTTCAGTCCGACCAGGTACCGCTGTCCACCTGGTTGGTAGCGCCGACCTCGACTTCTGCGAGGGCGGCCAGCTTTCGGCCCGAAGTGCAGATCGCCGGGCGCAGCACCCGAGTGCTGGCCGAGCAGAGCGCCGCTGTCGATCCGAGCCGCCTCGGCGCCCGGACGGGGTCACTCACCTTCGATGAACTGCGCCGTGTCGATGCGGCCCTGCGTCTGGTCTTGGACCTCTAGCGGCCGGAGATAACCACTCCGGACTGCCCGGCTCGGATCGAGGAGAGCCGGCTTCTGGCAAACTCGGCCCTGTGCGCCGATGGGCAGTGGTGTCAGCCACCGCCGCCCCGGTGGCCCTGATCGGCGGCTGGACCTGGGCCGAGGCCTACCGGCCGGACGGCTACTCCCCGCTTCACGACACGCTGAGCGCGCTGGCGGCACAGCAGGGCAGCGCCGGTCAGATCATGACGGCGGCGCTGGCGGTGCTGGGCGGGTGCCACCTGGTGACCGCGGCGGGCCTGCCCGAGGCCGGCGCTCGCGCCCGTGCCCTGCTCGCGCTGGGCGGCGCTGCCACGATCATGGTCGCCGCGTTGCCGCAACCGTCGGCCGGCCACTTGCCGGCGGCGGCGATTGCCTTTGTGGCGTTGGCATTGTGGCCTGCCGCTTCGGACCTGCCGGGCCGCCGGACAGCTCGGCTCGGCGCCCTGGCGCTGGTGGCGCTTCTCGGCTGGCTCGCGTTCGAACTCCGGGGCGGCGCCCTGCTCGGCCTCAGCGAGCGCGTGCTGGCCGGGGCTGAGGCACTGTGGCCGCTCGTCGCGGCACTCAGCGTCCAGGTGGTTCGAGGCAGGTCTCGGCGCCGTCAGGTGACACCCCGACTCCCAGGCGCTCGGGGGCGCAACGACAAGCGCCCCCCGTCACCGAGGTGACGAGGGGCGCTGCCGGAAGCTGACTAGGAAGGCAGGTTTCCGTGGTCGTGGTCGTGCACACTGTCGCCGCCGAGCGGGCCGCCGAAGGTGTGCTCGGGTCCGGCCGGCGCCGGGATGGTGAAGTTGCCGGGGATCTTCTTGCCGACGACGCCGTTGACGGTCTCGGTGGAGTACGCGAACGTCAGGACCGCGAACGCGACCGCGTCAGAGTTGACCTCGAGAGCGTGGTCGCTGTTGTTGGCGTAGGTGTCGCAGGCCAGGTGGTAGCACGGGTCGAACTGCTCACCCGCGGTGCCGCCCCAGATGGCTTCCTGCTCCTCGGTCTTGCGGACCTCGGCCCCGGTGAAGAGCCCGCTGGAGGGGATCCCGTTGTTGATGAAGGCCTGGTAGTCGCTGCGACCGCTGAACTGCGAGTCGTCATAGGGCTCGCCACGCAGCGTGTAGAAGGACTCGAAGACCCTCTCGATCGCCTCTGAACCCTCGGGGATCGTCACGCCGGCCGGCGCCTCGAAGCTCGACTCGTTGGCGTCGTACACCATGAAGATGTAGTTCGGCGAGCCGATCATGTCGAAGTTGAGGTACAGCGCGATCCGGTCCAGCTCTTCCTGGGACTGGTCCTCGACCCATGCCGTCGAGCCGAGCAGGCCCTCTTCCTCAGCACCCCACCACGCGAAGCGGATGGTGTTCTCGGGACGGAGCTTGGACGTCACCTGGGCGATCTCGAGCAGCGCCGCGGAGCCGCTGCCGTTGTCGTTGATGCCAGGACCGGCCGGAACCGAGTCGAGGTGAGCGCCGGCCATCACGACGTTGTCGTCGTTGCGGCCCGCGAGCTCGGCGATGACGTTGTAGGAGGTCTTGGTCACGAAGTCGACCTTCACCCGAGCGGTCGAGCCGGCGGCGGCCAGCGCCTGGCCCTGCTCGAAGGTGGCTCCGACGACCGGGATGTCGACGACGTTCTGACCGCCGAGGGTGCCGATGACCAGGCCGAAGCGGTCACCCGCGCCCACGGTGTCGCCCTGGTTGAAGACGATGACGGCCTCTGCGCCGGCAGCTTCGGCGTTGATCGCCTTGAAGGAGTAGTTGCAGCCGCCGCGCTGGATGAGCGCGATGTCGTTCGCGCCGGAGAAGTCAATCCCGGCGAAGTCGCTGGCCTCGCAGCCGCTGGTGCTGGCGCGGTCTCCGGTGAGGTTGATGTCGACCGGGATGACGTTGCCGGTGACGTCGCCCTCGCCGGTGCCGGTGAAGCCACCGGTCGGGTAGGTCGCGTTCACAGGCGTGAGCTGCTGCAGCAGGGTGTCGGTGGCCTGGTAGTTGAACGGCACCTTCGCGGCGTCCCAGCCGGCCGCGGCGAGCACGCCCAGGACGTAGTCGACGCTGGCCGTGTAGCCGGGAGTGCCCTCGGCCCGGGTGCCGCCATTGGCGTCGGCGATGGCCTGCAGTGCGGCCTGGTGCTCGCGGACGCCCTCGAGCCGGACGCACTCGAGAAGCTTCTCGTAGGTGTTGTTGGTGCGCGCGTCGCAACCCGACTGGACGGGAGCGGCGTTTGCCGGCATGGTCGCCAGGCCGGCGAGGAGGAGCACGCCGCCCGACACGAGCGCGACTGCGCCCTTTCGGGCGGACAAACGGTGACGTATCACATGTATCCCCTTTGAGTATGTGATGGAGCTCAAGCGAAAGTACCCCGGGGCGCTCTCCGGCGTCCAGTTTCACCGCCTGGGGCTGCCACTGCCCAGTGGTAGGACTGCTAGGTCCAGGTAAAGGAACTGTGTGATCCGGCGCAGAACGCCTGTCACCCTGTTCGATCTCACATCGGGTGGCGGCCGCGCTGAGGAGTTCGGGTTGAGAACTCAGTCCAGGTAGTCGCGCAGCACCTGGGACCGGGACGGGTGGCGCAGCTTCGACATCGTCTTGGACTCGATCTGGCGGATCCGCTCGCGGGTCACGCCGTAGACCTGGCCGATCTCGTCCAGGGTGCGGGGCTGGCCGTCGGTGAGCCCGAACCGGAGCTTGACCACGCCGGCCTCACGCTCGGACAGGGTGTGCAGCACCGACTGCAGCTGGTCCTGCAGCAGCGTGAACGACACCGCGTCCACCGCCACCACGGCCTCGGAGTCCTCGATGAAGTCACCGAGCTGGCTGTCGCCCTCGTCGCCGATGGTCTGGTCGAGCGAGATCGGCTCCCGGGCGTACTGCTGGATCTCCAGCACCTTGTCCGGGGTGATGTCCATTTCCTTGGCGAGCTCTTCAGGCGTCGGCTCGCGGCCCAGGTCCTGCAGCAGCTCGCGCTGGATCCGGCCGAGCTTGTTGATCACCTCGACCATGTGCACCGGGATCCGGATCGTGCGGGCCTGGTCTGCCATCGCCCGGGTGATCGCCTGCCGGATCCACCAGGTGGCGTAGGTGGAGAACTTGTAGCCCTTGGTGTAGTCGAACTTCTCGACCGCGCGGATCAGGCCCAGGTTGCCTTCTTGGATGAGATCCAGGAAGGCCATTCCGCGTCCGGTGTAGCGCTTGGCCAGCGACACCACCAGCCGCAGGTTGGCCTCGAGCAGGTGGTTCTTGGCGCGCTCGCCGTCCCGCACGATCCAGTTCAGATCCCGGCGCTGCTGCAACGGCAGCTTGTCGCCGGCGATCTCGAGCTGGCGCAGCCGCTCCGAGGCGTACAGGCCGGCCTCGATCCGCTTGGCGAGATCGACCTCCTCCTCGGCGTTGAGCAGCGCGACCTTGCCGATCTGCTTGAGGTAGGCGCGCACCGAGTCAGCCGAGGCGGTCATCTCGGCGTCCTTGCGGGCCTGCCGCAACGCCTCGGACTCCTCCTCGTCCCAGGTGAACTCCGAGGACTCGGCCTCAGGCGGCTCGGGAGTCTCCTCGGCGTCAGCCTCGACGTCGATCGGGATCTCTTCGAGCTCGGCGTCGGGAGGTATGTCGCTCGGCTCGACCTCGACCGCCGGATCGACTACCCCGGCGTCGGCAGCGGGGGAGGGCGTGCCCTTGTCGGCCGCCTTCTTCGCCGCCGCCTTCTTGGCGGGGGCCTTCTTGGCGGGCGCCTTCTTGGCCGGTGCGGCGACGGCTTTCGTCACCGCGCGGCTCGCCGTCGCAGCGGCACTGACCTGCGGCTGCTCGGAAGTTTCGCTGGAAACCACGTACGACCTTTCATACAGCGATTACACCTTGTCTGGGCAGGCACTAACTGGCCCGCGGTGCGGGGAGGCAGGTGGGGTCAGCCGGCCGCCGGGGTTCATCGAATCCACTGCGGAATGTCGATGCCTTCGTTGGTGCCACGCCCTTGCGCGCTCCATTGTAGCCAGAGCGGGCGGATTCAGCGCTCGGCAGCCGCCATCGCGGCGCCTACGATGCCGGCGTTGTTGAGCAACTGCGCCGGCCGCACCGGCGTCTGCAACTTCAGCAGCGGCACCCACCGGTCGGCGTCCTTGCTGACCCCGCCGCCGACGATGAACAAGTCGGGTGAGAACAGCTTCTCGACGTGGGACATGTAAGCCTGCACGCGCTTGGCCCATTGCTTGTAGGACATCTTCTGCTTGTCCTTGACCGAGGCCGCCGCGCGCGACTCCGCGTCGTGGCCCTCGAGTTCGAGGTGCCCGAGTTCGGAGTTGGGCACCAGCTGGCCGTTGAGGAAGATGCCGCTGCCGATGCCGGTGCCGAAGGTCAGCAGGATCACCACGCCCGACACGCCCTTGGCCGCGCCGAAGCGCACCTCGGCCAGCCCGGCCGCGTCGGCGTCGTTGAGCACGGTGACCTCCAGGCCGGTGGCCTTGGAGAACACCGCGTCGACGTCGGTGCCGATCCAGGACGGATCGACATTGGCCGCGGACCTGGCCACGCCGTTCTTGATCACGGCCGGGAAGGTGGCCCCCACCGGGCCCGTCCAGTTGGCCCTGGTGACCAGCTGCACCACCACCTCGGCGACGTTGTCGGGAGTGGAGGGCTTGGGGGTCGGAATCCGTACCCGCTGCGTTCTCAACTGGCCGGTCAGCGTGTCAACTACGGCGCCCTTGATGCCACTGCCGCCGATGTCGACGCCGAAGGCCGCGTCGAGCTGGGTCCGGGACTGATCTGGGGCTGGCGCGGTCATGGTTCCTCCGCTGGCTAGGGTGGCTACCTTTAAACCATATCGGCACGGGTGGGCGGAGGTCGGGGATGACGGAGCGCCCGCCCGACCCGATGGAGCTGTCCGACCTCGCCGTCGAGCTGGCCGGCCGGGCCGGGGCGCTGATGCTGCGCCACCAGGCGGCCGGGCTGTCCGTCAGCACCAAGAGCTCGGTGACCGACGTGGTCACCGACGCCGACTATGCGGTGGAGGAGCTCCTGCGCACCTCCCTGGCCCGGCTGCGCCCGGCCGACTCGATCCTGGGCGAGGAGGGCGGCCAGGCCGAAACGGCCGGCTCACTGGTGCGCTGGGTGCTGGACCCGATCGACGGCACCGTCAACTACATGCTCGGCTTGCCACAGTTCGCGGTCTCGATCGCCGCCCAGGTGCGGGGTCAGACGGTGGCCGGGTGCGTGCTCAACCCGTCCTCGGGTGACCTGTTCCGCGCGGCCGCCGGCCACGGCGCCTTTCTCGGGGACCGGCGGCTGGCCGGACCCCGGTCGGTGCCGCTGGAGCAGGCGGTGATGGCGACCGGCTTCAGCTACGACCCGGCTCGCCGGGCGCGCCAGGGCAAGGCGGCGGGGCAGTTGCTGGCCCGGGTGGGCAACCTGCGCCGGTTGGGCTCGGCGGCCCTGGACCTGTGCGCGCTGGCGGCCGGCTGGGTGGACCTCTACTACGAGGGACCGCTCGGCGAGTGGGACTTCGCGGCCGGCCTGTTGATCGCCGCCGAAGCCGGCGTGGCCACCTCGGGACTGCGTGGCCGGCCGGCCGGCGTGGAGATGGTCGCCGGGGCGCATCCCGACCGCGCCGAGGAGTTCTTCGAACTGCTCACCGCGACCGGCGTGGCCGATATCGGCTGATCCTCAGCAGGTCTTGCCGGCGGCGGCGACGGCGCGGTTGACCATGTCGGTGGCTGCCAGCGACCGGTAGCCGGCGCCGAGCACCACCTCGACACTGCCGCCGGCACGGTTTCCGGGAGCCAGCTTCGCGCCGGGCAGGTGGTAGCTGAGCAGGGTCGCGCCGGGGCGGCCGGCAGCGCCGAACCGGATCTCGGCGACCCCGGCCAGCGCCGAGGTGGTGCCGGGAGTGCCGACCTTGAACCCGCGGGTCTTGAGCTGAGCCGTGACCTGGGTGGCCAGCCGGTCCCGGCCGGCTCCGTTGAGCACCGTCACCGTCACCGCGGAGGGGGCCGGCAGCCGGATCGCCCGGGCGCCGGGTGTGCACTGACGCGACTGCGTGGGGGTCGGCGTCCCGGCGGTCTCGCTCGGCTCAGGACGGTGCAGCACCCGCCACCACACGATGCTGGTAAGGGCGCTGAGTGCCAGCAGGAAAGCCAGCGCAGGCAGTGGTCGGCGCCGTGTCGCAGTGGACATATCGGGCGATTAACCTCCGGCCTACCGAGTCGTGCTTGCGCCGCCAGCCTAGCCGGACCTGCTTCGGGAATGGTGAGGGCTGCCCGGTCGTTGCAGCGCACGCCTAACGCGATACGGTTCCGCGCCAGCGGGGGCAGTGTCGGCCGCCGGTGGTCCAGACAGCCGGATCGTGTGCATGCGAGATTGATCGAGGAGTTGACAGTAAGTGGCCACCGATTACGACGCCCCCCGCAGGGGGGATGTAGATGAACTGAACGAGGACTCGCTGGAGGAGCTGAAGGCTCGTCGGGCCGAGGCGCAGTCGGGATCGATCGATGTTGACGAGACCGAACTGGCCGAGTCACTGGAGCTGCCCGGGGCAGACCTGTCCAGCGTCTCCGGCGAGGAGCTCACCGTCCGGGTGCTGCCCAAACAGGACGATGAGTTCACCTGCTCCAGCTGTTTCCTGGTGCATCACCGCAGCCGACTGGCCCGTGAGAAGAACGGCCAGCCGATCTGCCGGGACTGCGCCTGATAGCTGGCGCGTTCACCACAGCCGGTCCCGCCGCTGATCGAGGGACCGGCTCCTCCTGCCTGCCCAGCTGCTTTCTGGCAAGGTGAGTCATGGCTCATGACGAGATAGCGGACCTGGTGGCACGGGCAGCGGCTGCTTCGGAGGCCGAGGGCGATCCCACGACCAGCGACCGGCGCAGCCGCCAGCGCGCCCTGGCCGCCCTGATCCCGGCCCTGACCCGAAGCGCCAAGGCCTCCGGCTTCCGCGCGGTGACCGCCGGACGGTGGCTGGCCGACCTGATCATCGAGCTGGCGCCCCGGGTCCCGGTCCGCGATATCCAGGCGCTGCGGCGTCAGTACCCCGGTCAGAGCGACATCGAGATCGCCGAACGGCTGATCCGGCACGCGACCAAGACCACCGCCAGCCTCGGCGCCGCCGCCGGCGGGCTGGCCGCCGTGCAGTTCATGAGCCCGCCGCTGCTGCTCGCCGCGCCGGTCCAGCTGGCCGCCGAGATGCTGTGCGTGACCGCCGTGGAGTTGAAGCTGGTCGCCGAGCTGCACGAACTGCTGGAGCGCCCCGCGCGGGGCACCGTCTCGGAGCGGGGCAGCGCCTACCTGATGTCCTGGATGCGTCGCCGGGCGATCTCACCGCAGCTGGGTGGCGCGGGCCTGAGCGTGGCCTTCGGCGCCGCCGCCAAACGCGAGCTGCGCAGCCAGGTGCTGCGCCGGCTCGGCCGCAGCACCACCACCCTGGCGCCGTTCCTGGCCGGCGCGGTCGCGGGGGCAGAGGTCAACCGCCGGGCCACCAAGGCCCTCGGAGAGACCTTGCTGGCCGAGCTGCGGGGCCTCAGCGAGGAGCGCTGGTTCCGCCAGCTCTGAGCGGCCGGGTCACAGGCCGCCGATCATCCCGCCGTCGATCACCAGGGTCTGACCGGTCGTCCAGGCCGCGTCCGACGAAGCCAGGTAGGCCACCGCCGCGCCGATGTCGGCCGGCTCGCCGAGCCGCTTGAGCAGGTAGTTCGCCGCGGCGGCTTCTTCGTCGTCGGCGTAGAGCGCCTCGGCGAACTTGGTCTTCACCACCGCCGGCGCCACCGCGTTGACCCGGACCCCGGGCGAGAGCTCCACCGCCAGCTGCCTGGTCAGGTTGATCAGGGCGGCCTTGGTGACGCCGTAGAAGGCGATGCCGGGGGAGACGCCGATCCCGGCCACCGAGGCGATGTTGACCACCGCGCCGCCGTGCTCGGCCAGCCAGGCCCGGTGCGCCAACCTGGTCCAGGACAGCGCCGACAGCACGTTCACGTCGAACATCTTGCGGGCCAGCCGGTCATCGAGTTCCAGCAGCGGCCCGAACGTGGGATTGATGCCGGTGTTGTTGACCAGGACGTCCAGCCGGCCGAAGGCCGCCATGGTGGCCCGCACCGCCGCCTCCTGGTGCTGCGGGTCGTCCCCCGAGCCGGCGGCGAAGATCGCGCGCTCGGGCCCGCCCAGCTCGGCCACCGCCGCCTCCAGCGCGGGCTGCTTGCGTGCGGTGACGCAGACCCGGGCGCCTTCGGACACCAGCCGCTGCGCGACCGCGAAGCCGATCCCGCGGCTGGCGCCGGTGATCAGCGCCACCTGGCCTTCAAAACGTCCGAGGGACACGGGCGAGCTCCTGTTCAGGACGAGTGGACGGCGGCGTTGACAGCGGCCAGCAACCGGTCCGGATGGCGGGTGGACACCACCCAGTACGGCTCGGGATAGCGCTCGGCCGGCTGCGGGTCGTTCGGCTGCGCATCGCCCGGTCGCGGGTCAGCCCACTGCGCATCGTTCGGCTGCGCATCGCCCGGTCGCGGGTCGGCGGGCGGGCGCAACACCAGCTGCACGCCTGGCCCGATCCAGGACCGGATGTAGGTGTGGGCCAGCGGATCGCTGTGCCGGCCGACCAGTCGACGCAGCTCGGTGGGGCTGAGGTCGATCGCCTGCTCGACCTCGGCCAGCGCCAGGCTGCGCTCGCCGGCCCGCAGGGTGGCGCCGTCGACGGCGACGCTGCCCGAGGAGAGTCGCCGGACGATCAGCAGGCTGGTCGGCAGCAGGATCGCCAGCGGAACCAGGGCGCCCCAGCCGGAGAACGCCACCGCGAATTCCAGGCCGAGCAGCAGCGACACGCCGACCGCGCCCAGGTACCACCACCGAGGCGTCCGCAGCCGCTCGAAGTAACCGGTCTGCTGGCTCTGGTGGGTAGCGGGGTCCATCACCGGTCGAGGGTAGCCTTTTGGCCTGTGACGATCGGACCGCTGAGCGGCGCGGAGGTGACGGACGTGGCGGGCGCCGTGCCCGGGCCGCTGCCGCTGCTGGTCAAGGTGCAGCGGCTGCACCCCGACGCGCCGCTGCCCAGCTACGCCGTCGAGGGCGACGCCGGCGCGGACCTGTGCACGATGGTCGACGTCCGGTTGCGGCCCGGCGAGCGAGCCGTGCTGCCGACCGGCCTGGCCATCGCGCTGCCCGCCGGTTACGCCGGATTCGTCCAACCACGCTCCGGACTCGCCTGGCGGGCCGGACTGGGTATTGTCAACGCGCCGGGCACCATCGATTCGGGCTACCGTGGCGAGATCAAAGTCATCGTCATCAACCATGATCGCGACAATGCCGTCGAGTTGCGTCGGGGCGACCGGATCGCGCAACTGGTCATCCAGCGGGTCGAGCAGGCCCGGTTCGAACTGGTCGAGCAGCTTGGCGAATCCGTCCGCGGAGCCGCCGGGCACGGCTCGACCGGAGGAGCCCGGGCGTTGCTGGTGGCCGAGCCGGCAGTCGGGGGCTCGGCGGCGGACGGCTCGGCGGCGAGCGACTTGGCAGTGAACACCGCGGCGAACAACAAACGCGGCGGCGACAATAGAGGAGACGATCAGTGATGGCGCTTCGGCGCAAGGAGAAGCGCACCGAGCAGTCCAAGCTCGATGCCACCCCGCCCTGGGAGACCAAGCGGCCGCACGAGAGCATGCCGACCACCGGGCCCTATGACGTCGCTGACAGCCCGTCCGACGACGTCGAACGGCTCGATCTCGGCGCGCTGCGAGTGCCGGTCGACTCAGGCCTGGAGATCCGGGTCGATGTGAGTGAAGAGGTCCAGGTCGTCGGCGTGACGATGCTCAACCCGACCGGTCAGATGCAGCTCGGCGTGTTCGCCGCGCCGCGCAAGGACGGCATCTGGGACGAGATCCGGGCCGAGATCAAGGCATCGATCTCATCGCAGGGCGGCACGGTCTCGGAGCAGGACGGCGAGTTCGGGCCCGAGCTGTCCGGCCGGCTGCCGGTGCCCGGCGGGCTCACCCCCGTGCGGTTCATCGGGGTCGACGGCCCGCGCTGGTTCCTGCGGGCCATGCTGGCCGGGGCCCCGGCGCTGGAGGAGGAGCAGGCCCAGCCGTTCATCGAGGCCTTTCGGGGCGTAGTGGTGGTGCGCGGCAACGACCCGCTGCCGGTGCGCGAGCCGGTTCCGTTGCAGCTGCCCAAGGAGGCCGCCGAGCAGATATCAGCGGCTGCCGAGGCGGCGGCCGAGCCGCGGGACGGCTAGGTCTTGTCCTCCTCTCCGGAGGATCTGCGCGACCAGACCCGCCAGCAGATCCTGAACTCGATGGGTGGCTGGTCGGGAACGATCGTCGCCGCGATTCCGCTGGTGGTCTTCGTGATCGCCAACGCGATAGGCGGGCTGCGAAGCGCGATCATCGCCGCGGTGAGCGCCGGGGTGCTGGTCGCCGGTTACCGGATGGCCCGCCGCCAGCCGGTCCAGCAGGTGATGACCGGCCTGTTCAGCGTGGCGATCGCCGCCGCGATCGCCGCCCGGACCGGTGAGGCCCGCGGCTTCTTCCTGCTCGGCATCGTCGCGGCATTCGGTTACGCAGGCGTGTTCGCTCTCTCGCTGCTCGTCCGGCGACCGCTGGTCGGGGTGATCTGGGAGTACCTGGACCCTTCGCCGTTGCCGCCGGGCACCCGCTGGCACAAGCTGCCCGGGCTGCGCCGTGCGTACGACATCGCCACGGCAGCCGTGCTGGCGATGTTCACCGCGCGGGCGGTGGTGCAGCTGAGCCTGTTCCAGGAGAATCGCACCGGCCTGCTGGCGGTGGCCAAGCTGGTGATGGGACTGCCGCTCTACCTGGCCGTGGTGGCCGTGGTGTTCTGGGTCGTCCGCCGGGCCCGGCGCCGGCTCGGGCTGCGGCCGACGCTGGAACCGCCCAGCCTGCTCGAACCTCCGACCCTGCCCGCTCTGGCAACCCCGGACCCGGAACCGGCGGCCGGATCACGCGGCGCGGACAGCTCGCCGGAGGGCGGGATCAGCCTCCGCAAGGGCGAGGACTAGCAGCTCGAGCGGAGCGGGTGCATAGGCTGTCCTGGTGAACCAGCGGGCGCGACAGCAAGTTGCCACCGCTGGAAGCTGGCTGGGCCGCCGGCTGGAGGTGCGGGTCGGCGCGGTCGCGCACGGCGGCCATTGCGTGGCCCGCCACGAGGGCCGGGTGATCTTCGTCCGGCATGCCCTGCCCGGCGAGACGGTGCTGGCCGAGGTCACCGAGGACCGCGGCGGCTCGTTCTGCCGGGCGGACGCCGTCGAGATCCGCACCGCCGCGCCCGATCGGGTCCGCCGGCCCTGCCCCTACGCCCACCCCGGCGGCTGCGGCGGCTGTGACTTCCAGCATGTCTCGCTGCCGGGCCAGCGCGCCCTCAAGGCGGCGGTGGTGGCCGAGCAGCTGAGCCGGCTGGCCGGCTTGCGATGGGCGGTCACCGTGCAGTCCCTGGACGACGGCGACGGGCTCGGCTGGCGGCGCCGGGTGCGGTTCGCGGTCGGTCCCGGCGGCGAGCTGGGGCTGCGCGCGCATCGCTCACATCAGGTGGTGCCGCTGAGCCACTGTCCGATCGGCGCTCCCGGAGTGGGCGACGCCGGCGCGCTGCAGGCCGCCTGGCCGGGGCTGGCCGAGTTCGAGGTGGCCGTCGATGACCGGGGCGAGGTGGTCGAACTGGCCCACCGGCAACGCCCGGTTCGCCACCGCCAGAGCGGGCGACGCCAGGGCGGGCGCCGGCACGACGACCGGCGCCACGGCGATCGGGCGCAGCGGCCGGCGCTGAGCACCGAGCAGCTGTCCGGGCCGCCGGCGCTGCGCTACACCGTCGCCGGCCGCCCGTTCACGGTGCATCCGGCAGGCTTTTGGCAGACCCATCCGCGAGCCGCCGAGGTGTTCACCGAGGCGGTGCTGCGGGCGGCCGCGCCGCGACCGGGGGAGCGGGTGCTGGACCTGTACGCGGGTTCCGGGCTGTTCACCGCCGCGCTGGCGGTGGCGGTGACGGCGACCGGCAGGGTGGTGGGCCTGGAGTCGGAGCCGGCCGCGGTCACCGACGCCGGGCACAACCTGGCCGACCAGCCCTGGGCCGACGTGCGCCGCGCCGCGGTCAGCGCCGACTCGATCGCCTCGGTTCTCGCCGAGTGGGCCGCCGCCGAGCCGGCCGGGCAGGCCCCTGACGAGGTGAGCCGGCCTGCCGAGCCGCAGGGGGTGAGCATCGTGGTGCTGGACCCGCCGCGCAGCGGAGCCGGCCGGAAGGTGCTCGACGCGATCCTGGCCGCCGGTCCCCGGGTGGTCGTCTACGTGGCCTGCGATCCGGCCGCGCTGGCCCGCGATGTCCGGTTCGCGATGGACGCGGGCTGGCGGTTGGACGAGCTGTCGGCATTCGACGCCTTTCCGATGACCCATCACGTGGAATGCGTCGCGGTGCTGCGGCCGGACGACCCCGAGCAGACCCCGGCCGGCGAGGCAGAATTCACCACCGGCGAACCGAGCCATGAGGCCCACCTAGACAGCACGTTCCAAGTAGGCTGACCCCTTGTGAGCCCTCTTCTGAGCCGGATCTCCTGCCCTGCTGACCTGCGCCAGCTAAGTTCGGAGGAACTCGGGTCCCTCGCCACCGAGATCCGTGACTTCCTGGTGCGCAACGTCTCGCGTACCGGGGGCCACCTCGGGCCGAATCTCGGCGCGGTCGAACTCACCCTGGCCCTGCACCGGGTGTTCGACTCGCCGACCGAGCCGATCCTGTTCGACACCGGCCACCAGAGCTACGTGCACAAGCTGGTCACCGGCCGGCAGGAGAACTTCGCCAGCCTGCGGCAGAGCCAGGGGCTGTCGGGCTACCCCTGCCGCGCCGAGAGCGAGCACGACTGGATCGAGAACTCCCACGCCTCGACGGCGCTGTCCTACGCCGACGGCCTGGCCAAGGCCTTCGACGTGCGCGGTGACCGGCGGCCGGTGGTCGCGGTGGTCGGCGACGGCGCGCTGACCGGCGGGATGTGCTGGGAGGCGCTGAACAACATCGCCACCTCCGACCGGCCGGTGGTGATCGTGGTCAACGACAACGGCCGCTCCTACTCGCCGACGATCGGCGGCCTGGCCGAGCACCTGGCCGGCCTGCGGCTGCGTCCGGGCTACGAGCGGATGCTGGGCAACGTCAAGGACACCCTGGGCCGGACGCCGGTGGTCGGGCCCCCGCTGTACGGCGCGCTGCACGGGCTCAAGCGGGGCATGAAAGACCTGCTCGCCCCGCAGGGCATGTTCGAGGACCTGGGGCTGAAGTACATGGGCCCGGTGGACGGCCATGACCTGGCCGCCCTCGAGCACGCCTTCTCGCTGGCCAAGCAGTTCGAGGGCCCGGTGCTGGTGCACTGCGTGACCCGCAAGGGCTACGGCTACGCCCCGGCCGAGAACCACCAGGCCGACCACATGCACGGCGGTGGCGCCTTCGACCCCGAGACCGGCGAGTTCCTGAGCAAGGGCGGCCAGACCTGGTCCGGGGTGTTCTCCGATGAGATAGTCCGGATCGGCGCTGTCCGCGACGACGTGGTGGCGATCACGGCCGCGATGCTGGACCCGGTCGGCCTCGGGGCGTTCGCGGCCGAGTACCCGCACCGCTGCTTCGACGTCGGCATCGCCGAGCAGCACGCCCTGACCTCGGCCGCCGGCATGGCCGCGGCCGGGCTGCATCCGGTGATCGCGCTGTACGCCACCTTCCTCAACCGGGCCTTCGACCAGCTGCTGATGGACGTCGCGCTGCACAAGGCCGGGGTGACGCTGGTGCTGGACCGGGCCGGCGTGACCGGGGAGGACGGCGCCAGCCACCACGGGATGTGGGACATCGCGATGCTCGGCATCGTCCCCGGCCTGCACCTGGCGGTGCCGCGCGACGAGCCGACCCTGCGTGCCGCGCTGGGCGAGTGCCTGGCCATCGACGACGCGCCGTCGGTGCTGCGCTACCCCAAGACCCCGTTGGGCGCTGACATCACGGCGCTGCGCTCGGTGGGCGGCATCGACGTGCTGGCCGAGACCGCCAGCGGCCCGGTCGACGTCCTGCTGGTGTCGGTGGGCGCGATGGCGCCGGACGTCCTCGACGGCGCCGAGCGGATCGGCGAGGCCGGCTACACCGTCCGGGTGATCGACCCGCGCTGGGTCAGCCCGGTGCCGCCGGCGCTGACCGATTTCGCGGCCCAGGCCGGGGTGTTGATAACCGTCGAGGACGGCGTGGTCGTCAACGGCGCCGGCTCCCGGTTCGCCCAATACCTCGGCGAGCAGGGCCTGACCGTCCCCACCCGCGAGATCGGCATCCCGGTCAGCTTTCTCGAGCACGGCAAGGTGGCCGAGGTGCGCGCGGTCATCGGCCTCACCCCGCAGGGCATCTCCCGCCGGGCGATCGAGTTCGCGGCGGCGGTGCTCGGGCGCGGCGACGGGCCCACCGACGGTGACGAGCTGTTCTCGGCCGGTCATGCTCCCGCGCAGGACACCGACCGCCGTCGAGAGTGACCTCCTGCCGCTAAGGGGCTGGTGTGTGAGATCGTTGTCTCATCACCTGCGGCCTTTACCCCGGTCGCGGTCATCCAGAAAGCGGAGACGGCGTGCGCGTACTTGTGGTTGAAGACGAGACCCAGCTGGCGGACGCCGTTGTGCGGGGGCTGCGCAGAGAAGGTATGGCAGTGGATGTCGCCTATGACGGCGACGAGGGATTCAACAAGGCGACCACCACCCGCTACGACGTGGTGGTGCTCGACCGGGACCTGCCGGGCAAGAGCGGCGACGAGATCTGCCGCTCGCTGACTGACGAGGGCGTGCTGACCCGGGTCATCATGCTGACCGCCAGCGGCTCGATCGAGGACAAGGTCGAGGGCCTGGCGCTGGGCGCCGATGACTACCTGGCCAAGCCGTTCGCCTTCGCCGAGCTGGTGGCCCGGGTGCGGGCGCTCGGGCGGCGCGCGACGCCGGCTGCCCCGCCGGTGTTGCAGGCCGGTGACCTGGTGCTGGACCCCTCCAAGCGCACCGTCACCCGGTCCGGACGCAACGTCGACCTGACCCGCAAGGAATTCGGCGTGCTCGAGACGTTGCTGTCGGCCGCCGGCGTCGTTGTCTCCAGTGAGGAGCTGCTCGACCGGGTGTGGGACGAACACGCTGATCCGTTCACGACCACCGTCCGGGTCACGATGATGACCCTGCGGCGCAAGCTCGGCGAGCCGCCCGTCATCGAGACCGTGGTGGGTTCGGGCTACCGGGTGGATCCCACCCTGGTCACCCCGCCCGCCGAGGACGAAGAGTCTGGGGGTTCGACCGAGCAGTGAGACTGGTGCAGCCGTCGCTGCGGATCCGGATGGCGTTGCTCTACGGCGCTCTGGTGCTGCTCATCGGCGCTGCGCTATTGGCCACCTCCTACATCCTGCTGGACCGGGCGCTCAGCCAGATCGCGCTGCCGCCCAACCCCGGCGACGTCACCATCGTCGACAACGCCACCAAGGGGCAGACGACCTGGAACCCGTCCGAGGCCCGCTCGGTGATGCGCGAGGACGCGCTGCACTACCTGCTCAACAACGGGTTGCTGTACTTCGGGGTGATCGTCCTGATCGGCTCGATCGGCGGTTACCTGCTGGCCCGCCAGGCCCTGCGCCCGGTGGCCCGGATCACCGCCACCGCCCGGCAGCTGTCGACCAAGACCCTCAGCGAGCGGATCGGCCTGGGCGGTCCGGACGACGAGCTGCGCGAGCTGGCCGACACCTTCGACGAGATGCTCGGACGGCTGGACGCCGCCTTCGGCAGCCAGCGCCGGTTCGTGGCCAACGCCAGCCACGAGCTGCGCACCCCGCTGGCGGTGATCCAGACCGAGCTGGACGTGACCCTGTCCGACCCCAACGCCCCGCCGGACGAGCTGCGGCGGATGGGTGAGGTGGTCCGTGAGGCCACCAACCGCGCCCAGAAGCTGGTGGACGCCCTGCTGGCGTTGGCCAGGTTGCAGGGCCGCGAGGGCCAGAGCCTGGAGCTGACCGAGGAGGTCACGCTCAACGAGCTGATCCCGAACGCGGTGGCCGCGGCCAAGGCCGAGGCGGTCACCCGGGGCATCTCCATCACCGCCGAGGGCGAGCCGGTGCGCACCACCGGTGACCCGCGCCTGCTGGAGCGGGTGATCGGCAACCTGGTGGAGAACGCGGTGCGCTACAACGTGCCCGGCGGCTGGGTGCAGATCAAGACCGAGTCCGAAGGTTTCGGGCCCAACCGCATCTCGCGAATCGTGGTGCTCAACAGCGGGGTGCCGGTTCAGCCCGAGGAGGTCGAGGGGCTGTTCGACGCCTTCCGGCGCGGCGGCCGGGCCCGCACCGGCCAGCGGGGCGCCGGCCTGGGGCTGTCGATCGTCCGGGCGATCGTGGACGCGCACAACGGGTCGATCTCGGCCAGCGCCCAGCCCGCCGGCGGCCTGCGGGTCGAGGTCTCCTTCCCCGCATCGGCTGACAACGAAGCATCGCTGATCTCTTAGCGACCAGCCTCGATGACCCGTTCGCTGCCCCGGCTGCCGCACTGGACCAACACTCCCGGCTTCGGGGTGGCGGTGCTGCTGGTGCTCGCCGTGATCCTGATCGTCAACGGCGAGCCGCAGCCGTCCTCCCGGCCCAGCGGCACCTCGGTCAGGGTGAGCGGCAGCCCGACCGCGCCCGCCGCGGTGCCGGCGCTGCTGGTGATCCGGGCAGGGGTGGTGGAGTCCCGGCAGGCCGGCAGCGTCCGGCAGGTGCCGCTGCCGCCCGCCGCCCGGCCGCTGTCGGTGGTCACCGGCCGCGGGATGAGCGTGGTGCTGGCCGCCCTGGACGGCCGCCAGCGGGCCTACGCCGTGCAGCCGAACCTGGTGGTCCGCGACCTGGGGCCGGCCGACGCGGTGGTTCCGGCCGCGACCGGGAGTGCCGCGGTGCTGGTGGAGACCGGCCTGACCGAGCCCGGTCAGCTGGTTCCCGGCGCGTCCACCGGCGCGACGGAGACCGCCACCGCCAGCCGGACGGCCTCACCGAGCCCGACCGCGACCGGGCAGCCGGAACTTCGCGACTTCGCCGTGCGGCGCTACGACTCGGCCGCCCGGCCGGTCGGAATCTCGCAGTTCCTGCCGACGGGCACCCGGATCGGGACCGACACCGCCGTCGGCATGGTGGTCTGGAAGCCGGTCAACCGGGTCTTCGACAACGGCGTGGCACTGGAGCCGCTGTCGGCCGCGGCGACGCTGGTCCGGCCGGACAGGTCGCTGCGCGCGCTCGGCCCGGTGCACCCGCTGGCCGCTGACGCCACCAACCTGCTGGTCTGGGACGTGGCCGTCCGCCGGTTCGGCCTGATGCCGCTGCGCTATGTCACCTCGACGGCCACCAGCACCGCCAGCCCGTCGGTGTCGACCAGCCGGCCGCGGTCCAGCGGCGCGCCGTCGGCGACCCGCTCACAGTCGGCCAGCGCCAGCCCGAGCACCGTCGCCGGGGTGCGGTGGTTCCAGCCGACGCGGGGGATCAGCGTGGTGACCGGGCCGGCCAGCTTCGCCCGGGACGGCTCGGCCTTCGCGACGTACGCCCAGGTCGGGTCGCGGCGCCGGCTGCTGGTGGCGCAGTTGCAGAACATCGGCACCAACCAGGTCGAGGTGCTGCCGCTGGTCCAGCCGGTCGCCCCGACCAGCCAGCCCGCCCGCAGCAGCCAGCCCGGGCAGTCCGGGCCGACGGTGACGCTCAGCGGTTCCAGCACGGTCGGCGCCACCGGCTCGGCGTCAGTCAGCCTGAGCGCGAGCAACTCCTGGTCCGCGACGCCGACGATCCCCGCCCTGCAGCCGGACGGCTTTCCGATCGAGGCGCCGCTGACGCCGTTGTGGTGGGACGGCCAGGTGGTGGCACTCGGAGCGGATTCCACCGTGGTCGGCTACCGGCCCGGAACCAATCAGGCCTCGCTGCTGGACCTCGGGCCCGACGACCTGCAGGCCATCGCCGAGATGCCCTGACGCTCAGGCGTCGGGAACGCTGGCGATCCCGGATGCCAGGAACCGGCTGCCGCGCACCTTCTCCGAGTAGCCCTGGCGGTCCAGGTACGGCGTGACGCCACCGAGGTGGAACGGCCAGCCGCTGCCCAGCAACATGCACAGGTCGATGTCCTGCGGCTCGGCCACCACACCGTCGGCCAGCATCAGGTCGATCTCCTGCGCCAGCGCGGTCAGCGCCCGGTCGCGCACCTGCTCCTCAGTGCAGGGCCGGTCCCCGAACTCGAACAGCCGCGCCACCTCCGGGTCGACCTCGGGGCTGCCGGAGTCCCAGACGTAGACGCCGGACTTCTTGGCTTCCACCAGCCGGCGCAGGTTCTCAGACACCGGGTAGCGATCGCCGAAGGCCGCGTGCATGGTCTCGGCGACGTGCAGCGCGACGGCCGGCCCGACCAGGGCCAGCAGCACGAACGGTGACATCGGCAGGCCCAGCGGCGCCAGCGCGCGGTCGGCGACCTCGATCGGGGTGCCCTCGTCCACGGCGGCGGTGACCTCGCCCAGGAAGCGGGTCAGCAGCCGGTTCACCACGAAGGCGGGGGCGTCGGAGACCAGCACCGCGGACTTCTTCAGCGTCCTGGCCACCGCGAACGCCGTCGCCAGCGACGCGTCGTCGGTCTTGGCGCCCCGGACGATCTCCAGCAGCGGCAGCACCGCGACCGGGTTGAAGAAGTGGAAACCCACCACCCGCTCGGGATGGCGCAGATCGGCCGCCATCTCGGTGATCGACAGCGACGAGGTGTTGGTCGCCAGGATCGCCTCGGGGGCCAGGTGCTGCTCCAGCTCGGCGAAGACCGCCTTCTTGACCGACAGCTCCTCGAAGACCGCCTCGATCACGAAGTCCGCGTCGGCGAAGGCGTCCTTGGTCAGCGAGCCGGTGACCAGCGCCTTGAGCCGGTTGGCCTTGTCCTGGCTGACCCTTCCCTTGCCCAGCAGGGCGTCGATCTCGCCGTGCACGTAGCCGACGCCCTTGTCCAGCCGCTCGCGGTCGAGGTCGGTGAGCACCACCGGCACCTCGAGCCGGCGGACGAACAGCAGCGCCAGCTGGCCGGCCATCAACCCGGCGCCGACCACACCCACCTTGGTGATCTTGCGGGCCAGCGACTTGTCCGGCGCGCCGGCCGGCCGCTTGGCGCGCTTGTTGACCAGGTCGAAGGCGTACAGGCCGCTACGCAGCTCTTCGCTCATGATCAGGTCCGCCAGCGTTTCGTCCTCGGCCGCGGTGCCGGCTTCGAAGCTCGCCGTCCGGGCCAGCTCGATCAGCTCCAGCGCGCGGTAGGGCGCCGGGGCGCCGCCGTGCAGCCTGGCGTCCGCTGCTGCCCGGCCCTTGGCCAGGGCGGCGTCCCAGCCGGAGCCGCGGTCGATCTCGGGCCGTTGGACCGGAGTCGAGCCGTCGAGCACCTTCGCCGCCCAGCGCAGCGACTCGGCGAGAAAGTCCGCCGAGTCCAGCAGGGCGTCGAAGATGCCGAACTCGGTGGCCTGCTTGGGGTTGAGCATCTTGTTCTGGTTCAGCGCGTTCTCGATGATCACCCGGACGGCCTTGTCGGCGCCGATCAGGTTGGGCAGCAGCTGGGTCCCGCCCCAGCCCGGCACCAGCCCCAGGAAGCACTCGGGAAGGGCGATCGCCGCCGCCGAGGTCGAGACCGTCCGGTAGTCGCAGTGCAGCGCCAGCTCCAGGCCACCGCCCAACGCCGCGCCGTTGACGAAGGCGAAGGTGGGGACGTCGAGGTTCCTGATGCTGGCGAAGACCCGGTGCCCCTCTTGGGCGATAGCCAGCGCCTGGGCCCGCTCGGTGACCAGCCCGACGCCGGAGATGTCGGCGCCGGCCGCGAAGATGAACGGCTTGCCGGTGACCCCGACGGCGCTGACCCTGGGCGAGCGGGCAGCGATCTGCTCCACCGCATCCGAGAGCGAGCGCAGCCCGGCCGGGCCGAACGTGGACGGCCGGGTGTGGTCGTGGCCGTTGTCCAGGGTGATCAGCGCGAACTCACCGGCCAGCCCGGGCACCTCGAGATAGCGGACCAGGGCCCGGGTGATGACCTCGTCGGCGAAGTTCGGCGCGTTCACAGGGTGGCTCCGTTCGACGCTGCGTTCTCAGTGGTCTTGTCAGCTGCGTGCTCGTCGGCCTTGTCGGCTGCGTTCTCGCCGGCGTAGTGGGGGTTCTCCCAGATCACCGAGGCGCCCTGGCCGAACCCGACGCACATCGCGGTCAGGCCATAACGCACCTCAGGGTGCTCGGCGAACTGCCGGGCCAGCTGGGTCATCAGCCGGACGCCGGAAGAGGCCAGCGGGTGGCCCAGCGCGATGGCCCCGCCGTACGGGTTGACCCGGGGGTCGTCGTCGTCGATGCCGTAGTGGTCCAGAAACGCCAGCACCTGCACGGCGAAGGCCTCGTTCAGCTCGAACAGCCCGATGTCGTCGATGCTCAGGCCGGTGCTGGCCAGCGCGCGCTCGGTGGACGGGATCGGGCCGACCCCCATCACCTCGGGGTCGACGCCGGCGAACCCGTAGCCCACCAGGGTCATCTTCACCGGCAGGCCCAGCTCGGCGGCGGTCTCGGCGCTGGCCAGGATGCAGGCGGTCGCCCCGTCGTTGAGGCCGGCCGCGTTGCCGGCGGTGATCCGCCCGTGCGGCCGGAACGGGGTCTTCAGAGCGGCCAGGTCCTGCAGGGTGGTGCTCGGGCGGGGCGGCTCGTCCTTGCTGGCCAGTCCCCAGCCCTGCTCGGCGGACCGGACCGCGACCGGCACCAGGTCCGGCTGGATCCTGCCCTCGGCGTGGGCCTTGGCGAACTTCTCCTGGCTGCGCAGGGCGTAGCGGTCGGCGCGGTCCTTGGTCAGGTGCGGGAACCGGTCGTGCAGGTTCTCCGCCGTCGCGCCCATCGACAGCGCGTCGAGGGAGACCAGCTTGTCGGCCAGGAACCTGGGGTTCGGGTCGGCGCCCTCGCCCATTGGATGGCGGCCCATGTGCTCCACCCCGCCGGCGATGGCCAGGTCATAGGCGCCGAAGGCGATGGAGCCGGCGATCGTGGTGACCGCGGTCATGGCGCCGGCGCACATCCGGTCGATGGCGTAGCCGGGCACCGTCTTGGGCAGCCCGGCGAGCATCCCGGCGACCCGGCCGATGGTCAGGCCCTGGTCGCCGATCTGGGTGCTGGCCGCGATCGCCACCTCGTCGATCCGCTCCGGCGAGATCTCGGGATGCCGGCGCAGCAGCTCGCGGATGACAGCGACGATCAGGTCGTCGGCGCGGGTCTCGGCGTACATCCCCTTGCCGGCCTTGCCGAACGGGGTGCGCGCGCCGTCGACGAAGACCACGTCCCGAAGCGGCCGGGCAGGCCGTTGCTGGCGGGCGGGCGCGGGAGCGGGATCAGCGGCGGGTGCTTGGGTCACAGCGGGCTCCTGAAGGCGTGCCGGTCGAGTGGTTACCGACGGGTAACTTTACTTTACCGTGGACCGCGCATGCTGCGGCAAGTTGCTGTGATCTGGCCGACGCGGTCCGTGCTGGCGGACGGGGGTGGGGCTGACTGCGGTCCGCGGCCTGGTTCGTGGTTACCGACCAGCCGGATCGGTGGGGCCTGGTTCCGCGGCATCGGGTTCCGCGGCATCGGGCTCCACGGCCTCGGGCTCCACGGCATCTGGCTCCACGGCCTCGGGCTCCACGGCATCTGGCTCCGTGGCTGGATCGGCCAGGTCAGCCGAAGCCAGCTCGGGCGGCGGGGCGAGCAACGCGGTGGCCAGCCGGGCGGCCAGCAGCTCGACCTGCCACGACCGGGCGCCCAGCTCGGCCAGCCGGGCCCGGACGCTGTCCTCGGTCACCGGCGAGACCGAGCGCCAGGCCAGCCGGCGGATCACGTCGCCGGCCAGCAGGTTCTGGCTGAGCAGCTGGTGCTCGGCGGCGACCTCGGTGATCACCTGCTTGCAGGCGGCCAGTCGCAGCGCCGCCGCCGGGTCCTTCTCGCGCCAGCGGGCCGGCGGCGGCATGGCGTCGGGATCGGTGCTCAGCTGGGCCAGCGGCGGCAGCTGGTCCTCGGGCGCGTCGCGGCCCTCGGCCAGCGCGCTGAACCAGTAGTTGGCCAGCCGGCGCTGCCGGGGTCCGTTGAAGATGGTGACCTTGCCCAGCTCGGACAGGCTCTTGGGATTCGCCTTGACCGCGGCCAGGATCGCGGCGTCGGGCAGTGTCCGGCCCGGTGCGACGTCGCGCTCGGCAGCCAGCCGGTCCCGGGCCTGCCACAGCGAGCGGACCATCGCCAGCTGCCGCCGGCTGCGCAGGTTGTGGATGCCGGACGTGCGCCGCCACGGATCGCTGCGGGGGACCGGTGGGCCGGCGTTCAGCACCGCCACGAACTCCTGCTCGGCCCAGGCCAGCTTGCCGGTGCGCTCCAGCTCGGCCACCAGCACCTCGCGCAGCTCGATCAGGAGCTCGACGTCCAGGGCGGCGTAGTTCAGCCAGTCCGCCGGCAGTGGCCGGGTGGACCAGTCCGCCGCGGAGTGGCCCTTCTCCAGCGAGACGCCCAGGTACTGCTCGACCATGGTGCCCAGCGCTACCCGCTCGGACCCGAGCAGCCGGCCGGCCAGTTCGGTGTCGAACAGCCGGCGGGGACGCATGCCGAGCTCAGCCAGGCACGGCAGGTCCTGCGAGGCGGCGTGCAGGATCCACTCGGCGTCGGCCAGCGCCCGGTCGATCAGGCTCAGGTCGGGCAGCGGGATCGGGTCGATCAGCACCGTCCCGTAGCCGGCCCGGCGCAGCTGCACCAGGTAGGCCCGCTGGCTGTAGCGATAACCCGAGGCGCGCTCGGCGTCGATGGCCACCGAGCCGTGCCCGCCCGCCAGACCGGCGGCGGCCTCGGCGAGTTCGGCAGGCGTGGTCAGCGGTCGGGGGGTGCCGTCGCGCGGCGTGCGCAGCAGCACCGTGGCCGGCTCCTCGACAGCCGCGACTTCTACCGGCGCGACGTCTCCGGCGGCGGCCTCATCGGGCATGGCGGCCGGGTCCTGCCCGGCCCCGCGGTCGGAATCCATCCCGTCAGCGGTCACCGAGAACGGCCACACCTTCCGGGGGCAGTCCGGCGGCGATGCAGAGCAGGTCGACGAAGGCCAGCAGGTGCCGCGAGAGGTCGGGCGAGGTCGCGGTCCAGGAGCCGCGCAGTTCGAGCTGGGTGAGGCTGCTCGGGCCGTGCACGTCGCCGAACCGGGTCGAGGTGGTCTGGGTGACGGTGCCGCCGACGGCGGTGTGCTCGGCGCCGCGCTGCTCCAGCGCCTCGGTCAGCCAGCTCCAGCCGACCGCGGGCAGCAGCGGATCCCCGGCCATGTCCGCGGCCAGGTCGGCCTGGGCGTAGCCCACCAGCCGGATCTCGCCGTCCCACGCCTCACTGCCGTCCGGGTCATAGAGCACCACCAGCCGTCCGGTGGCCGAGTCCTGGCCGGTGGCCGAGCTGTTCGGGCCGGGAAAGATGTCGACCGCGACAGCGAACGTCCACGGCGCGAGCCGCTGCGGTGGCCTGATCCGCTCGACCCGGGCCTGCGGCCGTACGGTGGTGGCCAGCAGGGTGCTGATGGCGGTGCGAAATGGTTCCGGGGCGCTGCTCGGCACCGCGTCGGCGTCCACGCTGCTCTCGGCAGCGGGATGGCCGTCCGCGGCAATGCCGGAGTCGGGCAACATGAGCGTGCGGGTCCCTTCTGAGTACCAGTGTGCGCGCATTCGCCAGGTGCGCGAGGAGAACTTCGCATGGTGGCTGACAACACCGTGTGAGGCGCGCCGCGCCTGGGCCGCGTGCGACGATGGTGGGTGATGACAACGACCACCGATGTGCAGCCGCCCGGCGACCGGGCCACCCGTTCGCTGCTAGCACGAGCGGCCGCCGGTGAGCAGCTCGCCCACCCGCCGGTCTGGTTCATGCGCCAGGCCGGCCGCTCGCTGCCCGAATACCGGCGGCTGCGGGCCGGCACCTCGATGCTGCAGGCCTGCCGCACGCCCGATCTGGTCACCGAGATCACCCTGCAACCGGTTCGCCGGCACGGGGTGGACGCGGCGATCTTCTTCTCCGACATCGTGGTGCCGCTGGTGGCGGTCGACCTCGAGATCGAGATCGTCGCGGGCACCGGCCCGGTGGTGGCGCATCCGGTGCGCACGGCCGCCGACGTGGCAGCGGTACGGCGGCTGGAGGAGTCCGACGTCACCGACATCGCGGTCTCGGTGCGCCAGCTGGTCGGCGAGCTCGGCGACGTGCCGCTGATCGGCTTCGCCGGCGCGCCCTACACCCTTGCCAGTTACCTGATCGAGGGCGGCCCGTCCAAGGAGCACGCCCGGACGAAGGCCCTGATGTACTCCGAGCCGGCCGTCTGGCACGCCCTGCTGGGCCGGCTGGCCGAGATCTCGGCGACCTTCTTGCGGGTGCAGATCGAGGCTGGCGCCTCGGCCATCCAGCTGTTCGACTCCTGGGTCGGCGGGCTGTCGGCGGCCGACTACACCGAGTACGTGCTGCCGCACTCGCAGGCGGTGTTCGCCGCGCTGGCCGACCAGCAGATCCCCAAGATCCATTTCGGGGTGGGCACCGGCGAGCTGCTCGAGCAGCTGCGCTCGGCGGGCGCCTCGGTGATGGGCGTCGACTGGCGCATCCCGCTCGACGTGGCGGCCCGGCGGATCGGCGGCGCCACCCCGGTCCAGGGCAACCTGGACCCGGCGGTGCTGCTCGCGGACTGGCCGGTCATCGAGCGCTCGGTCCGCCGCATCGTCGAGGAGGGCCGCCGGGCGCCGGGCCACATCTTCAACCTCGGCCATGGCGTGCTGCCCGACACCGATCCTGACGTGCTGACCCGGGTCGTCGAGCTAGTCCACTCGCTGTAGCGATGCCCAGGGTTGCCGTCATCGGCGGCGGGGTCGCCGGCCTGAGCGCCGCCGCCGAGATCTCCCGGGCCCGGCCGGACGTCGAGGTGGTGCTGCTCGAAGGCGCGGACCGGGTCGGCGGCAAGCTGCGCCGGGTCCAGGTGGCCGGGGCCTGGGTCGACGTCGGCGCCGAGGCGATGCTGGCCCGCCGTCCCGAGGGCGTCCGGGCCGCCATGGCAGCCGGCCTCGGCCCGGAGCTGATCTCGCCGCTGAGCACGTCGGCGCTGCTGCGAAGCCGCGGCGCCAACCACAGCCTGCCGGCCCGGACGCTCATCGGGGTGCCCTCAGACGTGGCGGCCGTGCGCGCCAGCGGCGTGCTCAGCGCCCAGGCGCTGGCCCGGATAGAGAACGAGCCGGCCGGCGGACCGTACCCGCCGCTGGCCGGCGACGTGTCGGTCGGAGACCTGGTCGGCGAGCGGTTCGGGACCGAGGTGGTGGACCGGCTGGTCGACCCGCTGCTCGGCGGTGTCTACGCCGGGCAGGCCCGGCAGCTCTCGCTGCAGGCGGCGCTGCCGGTGCTGGCCGACAGGCTGATGACCGGCGGCGGCTCGCTGCTGGAGGCCGCCGCGGCAGCCGTTGGCCCGCCGGTGGCCGGGCCGGTGTTCGCCAGCGTGGCCGGCGGCCTGGCCCGGTTGACCGAGCGGCTGGCAGCGACGGGCGGCTTCGAGGTGCGGACCTCGACCCCGGTCCGCGAGCTGCGCCGGACGGCCACCGGGTTCGAGCTCGCCCTGGGCTCGGTGCCCGATGGCCGGTGGCTGGCTGCCGACGCCGTGGTGGTGGCCACGCCGGCCGGCAAGGCGGGGACGCTGCTGGCCCGGCTCGCGCCGGTCGCGGCAGCCGAGCTCGACTCGATCCGGACCGCCAGCATGGTGATCGTGACGCTCGCCTTCGCCGGCCAGGGTTTCCGAGCCGCGGCCGCGCTGCCGGCGGGCAGCGGGGTGCTGGTGCCGGCGGTCGAGGGCCTGGCGGTCAAGGCCGTCACGTTCTCGTCGCAGAAGTGGCCGGGGGTCGGCGCCGAGTCCGGGGTGACGCTGCTGCGCGCCTCGCTCGGACGGGCCGGCGAGGAGGAGGTGCTGCAGCGCACCGACGCCGAGCTGGTGGCGCTGGTGCGCCGCGAGCTGGCCGAGATCACCGGGGTCACCGCCCAGCCGGTGGACAGCCACGTTCAGCGCTGGGGCGGCGCGCTGCCCCAGTACGCCGTCGGCCACCTGCAGCGGGTGGCCCGGATCAGGGCGGACGTGCACCGCGTCCCCGGCCTGGCGGTCTGCGGCGCCAGCTATGACGGGGTGGGGATTCCGGCCTGCGTCGGTTCAGGTCACAAAGCAAGCGACCGGGTGCTGGCCGGCCTGCCGCCGTCAGGACAATGACAGGCATGGTCGACGGCAAGCAGGCTCGCGAGCTCAACGATGTCATCCGCTACACCGCCTGGTCGGTGTTCACGGTCAGCCAGCCGCTGGGCGACGCGCCCCGGCCCGAACTGGCTGCCGAGGTGGAGTCGCTGTTCGCCGAGCTGGCCGCCGGCGATGTGACCATCCGGGGCAGCTACGACCTCTCGGCGCTGCGCGCCGACGCCGAGCTGATGATCTGGTGGCACGCCGAGACCGCCGAGCAGCTGCAGGAGGCCTACAGCAGGTTCCGGCGGACCCGGCTCGGCGCTCACCTGCGCCCGGTCTGGTCGGTGATGGCGCTGCACCGGCCGGCGGAGTTCAACAAGAGCCACATCCCGGCGTTCCTGGCCGAGGAGGAGTCGCGCCGGTTCGTCTGCGTCTACCCGTTCGTCCGGTCCTACGAGTGGTACCTGCTGGAGGACAAGGAGCGGCGCGCGCTGCTGGCCGAGCACGGCAAGATGGCTCGCGACTACCCCGACGTCCGGGCCAACACGGTCGCCTCCTTCGCGCTCAACGACTTCGAGTGGATCCTGGCGTTCGAGGCCGACGAGCTGCACCGGATCGTGGACCTGATGCGGCACCTGCGCGGCTCCGAGACCCGCCGGCACGTGCGCGAGGAGGTGCCGTTCTACACCGGCACCCGGCGCAGCATGGCCGAGCTGGTGGAGTCCCTGCCCTAGCCGGAAGCCGTCAGCTGGCGTCGGTGAACCGCAGGCTGATCGAGTTGATGCAGTACCGCAGGTCGGTCGGGGTGGCGTAGCCCTCGCCCTCGAAGACGTGCCCGAGGTGGCTGTGGCAGTTGGCGCACAGCACCTCGACCCGGCGCATGCCGAGGCTGTTGTCGACCCGTTCCACGATCGCTGAGCCGGCCAGCGGCGAGAAGAAGCTCGGCCAGCCGCAGTGGGAGTCGAACTTCTGATCCGACCGGAACAGCTCCGCGCCGCAGGCCCGGCAGGAGTAGACGCCGGTCTGGTGGTTGTCGGTGTACTCGCCGGTGTAGGGCCGCTCGGTGCCGGCCTTGCGCAGGACCGCGTACTCGGCGGGGGACAACTCGGCCCGCCACTGCTCGTCGGTCTTGGTGACCCGCGGGGCGCTCTGGTCGGTAGTCATGCTTTCAACAGTACGCAGCGAAGTGCCGCATGGTGTCTACAACGGCGGACTCACAAGCTGGTCAGGATGGCCAGCACGCTGAGCACGATCGGAGCCAGGATCAGGATCACCAGCATGATCGCCATCGGGCGCGAGACGGCGCCGCGACGGCTCAGGCCGGAGGCGAACTCACCCATCATCTGGATCTCGCCCTCCGGCGAATAGGGGCTTACCGCCCGATCCAGCTTGGGATCCAGGTACACGATGTGCCGCCCGGTGACCGGTGGCCGGCGCAGTTCTTCATCCACCTGCACAGCATGCCTTGTTTTGGCATTTGATGTCAGGCGCGGGTCAGTCGGTGAAGGCCAGCTTCCGAAACCGGGTCACCAGCTGCTCGGCGGCCGGCTGGTCACCCGAGCTGCCGGGCGTGATCGGCAGCGGCACCCGGCCGTAGAGCCACAGCAGCAGATCCGAGGCGGTGCCGGTGATCCGGGGCAGCCCGGGGTCGGCCGGCCCGGTGCTGAACTTCACCGTGCCGGGCACGCTGTCGTCGGCGATGGTCCACTCCAGGCCGGCGTCACTGGCCGCCAGCACCAACGGGCCGTCCAGGCGCGGCAGGACAGTCTCAGTCTCGGGCGGGTCGTCCACCGTGTACATCGAGAAGGTCAGGAACTCGTCGATGGCGTCGGCCGACATCGCCGTTCCCAGCGCGATCTCGCGACCGGCCGCGTGCTCGGCGTCCCAGCGGTGCACCGCGGCCTCCTGCACCTGGTGCCGCAGGACGAAGCCGGCGTTCTGCTGGGTGGGCGCCCAGGTCCAGCACGCGGCGGCCGGGTCAGCCTGGCCCAGCACCCGCACCAGGTGGGCGGCGCCGGCCGAGAACCGGCTGACCAACTGGTCGGGCGCCGCCCGCTCCGGCCGCTGCAGGTCCTCCGGCCGCTCGGACGGCAGCTCGGCCACGATCTTGGCCCAGAACCAGTGCACATCACTCAGGTGCCAGACCAGGTCGGCCACCGTCCAGCCCGGACAGTGCTCGACCGGCGCGTCCAGGTTGGCCTCGGCGGCCCGGGCCAGCCCGGCGCTGTGCTCGGCGATCTCGGCCAGCGGGTCGAACCCGGCGAAGGTGGGTGGTGTCGTTCCTGTTGCGACGTGGGGTTTGGTCACGGGGTGGAAAGTAGCGGCCGGGTCCGACATCCACCATGGAATATCGCCTACCGTGTCGGATATGGCATCGCCGTTCATCGAGCTCGAGGTCGGAGACCGGGTGGTCAAGATCACCAACCCGGACCGGGTGTACTTCCCGGCGACCGGCGCCACCAAGCTGAACCTGGCCGAGTACTACCTCGCGGTCGGCGACGGCATCGTCCGCGCGCTGCGCGAGCGGCCGTGCATGCTGCACCGGTTTCCCGAGGGCACCGGCGGCGAGCGGATCTATCAGAAGCGGATTCCCAAAGGAGCCCCGGACTGGGTCGAGACGGTGCAGGTGCGCTTTCCGTCCGGGCGCGCCGCCGACGAGCTGTGCGTCACCGAGCTGGCCAGCGTGATCTGGGCGGTGCAGATGTCCAGCGTCGAGTTTCACCCGTGGCACTCGCGCCGGGCCGACACCGAGCGTCCGGACGAGCTGCGCATCGACCTGGACCCGCAACCGGGAACCGACTTCGCCGACGCGGTCGAGGTGGCCGGCCTGGTGCGCGAGCTGCTGGACGAACTCGGCGCCGTGGGCTGGCCCAAGACTTCGGGGTCCAAGGGGCTGCACATCTACCTGCGGATCCATCCCGAGCACGGCTTCACCCAGGTGCGCCGGGCGGCGCTGGCCTTCGCCCGCGAGGTCGAGCGGCGCGCCCCGGAGCTGGTGACCACCAAGTGGTGGAAGGAGGAGCGCGGCGAGAGCATCTTCATCGACTACAACCAGAACGCCCGGGACCGCACCATCGCCTCGGCGTACTCGATCCGGGCCAGCACCGGCCTGGTGTCGGCGCCGATCAGCTGGCAGGAGCTGGCCGGGGTCCGGATGGAGGACTACACGATGGCCACCATGCCGGCCCGCTTCGCCGAGCTGGGCGACCTGCACGCGGGCATCGACGACAACCCGTTCGACATCTCCGTGCTGCTGGACTGGTCAGAGCGCGACGAGCACGAGTTCGACCAGGGCGACGCCCCCTACCCGCCGAACTTTCCGAAGATGGAGGGCGAGCCGATGCGAGTGCAGCCCAGTCGGGCCAAGAAGAGCTGAGCCTGCATGTGGGGGGCTGGAAACCTCTTCGCTGATCGAGTCGAGGCCGGCCGGCGGCTGGCGCGTGCGCTGGAGTCGTCGGAGAACCTGCCTGGGGGAGACCCGGTCGTCCTCGGACTGCCCAGGGGCGGCGTGCCGGTGGCCTTCGAGGTCGCGAAGGCCTTCGCCGCTCCGCTGGACGTCATAGTCGTGCGCAAACTCGGCGTGCCGTACCAGCCGGAGCTGGCGATGGGCGCGGTGGGCGAGGACGGCGCGCGC
The DNA here is from genome assembly GCA_036389035.1 of Jatrophihabitans sp. Lineage (NCBI taxonomy): Bacteria > Bacillati > Actinomycetota > Actinomycetes > Jatrophihabitantales > Jatrophihabitantaceae > Jatrophihabitans > Jatrophihabitans sp. The sequence goes on along the minus strand of DASVQQ010000012.1, from coordinate 53,419 downwards.
GTGATCAATGCCGAGGTGCTGTCCGGCTCCGGCGTCTCGGCTGCCGGGCTTGCGGAGGTGGAGCGACGCGAACGGGCGACCCTTGAGGCTCAAGTCACCCGGCTGAGGCAGGGACGCACGCGCGTCGAGCTGACCGGCCGGACGGCCGTGCTCGTCGATGACGGGATAGCCACCGGAGCCACCGCTCGGGTCGCCTGCCTGGTGGCCCGCCAACTGGGCGCCGCCAGAGTCGTCATCGCAGTGCCGGTGGCCCCCCTCGCGGCGCTCGGGGAATTCCCCGAGGCCGACGCCGTCATCAGCGCCTGCACCCCCCATCCGTTCCGAGCTGTCGGGGTCCATTACCGCGACTTCTCCGCGGTCAGCGAGGACGCGGTGATCGACCTGCTCGACGAGGCCACCCGGTGGACGCGCGACTGAGGCGAGACATGGGTACCCCGAGTCAGCGGCAGACCGTACTTAAAAGAGATGATCAGCGCTGGGTGTTGGTGAGCGTGCGGTGTATGTCATCTACTTCTTACGGGTCACTCGACTAGCTCCGGCTTGCCTCAGAGAAGAAGTAGAGCTAGTCCTTCTCGAAGCAGCCGCCTTAGGTACGACCCTCCCAGTGCGAGCCGATCTTGCTACTTGGGCGGGTTTCTGGTCGTGGGACGTACCGGTGGATTCCGAACGGGATGACTCAGATGTCTTATTCGACTCGCCGGGTGCTGGGGTGCGCGGCGGGGGTGGTAGCGCCCCCCGAGCTTTACCGCGGCTTGCGTATCCGCTACCTGGGATTCTGCGATCAACCATCGGAATACCCACCACGGCGTTCGATTTCGCTGTCTCGACTCCGCTCAGGTGCCATCTGCGCTCACCTCCGTAAATTCGAGTATTTCCAGTTCTTCCCAGCGTACGAGGAGCCACCCGTCGAGGGATTGTGCACTGCCGTCGGCCGCTGTCACATAGTCGCCTGATTCAGGATCGATGTCGACCCTACGAGTTATCAGTAGATCTTGGTCGTGAGGAAACCCGGCCGCATAAGACTTGCGCCCGTCCGGTGCTGTGCCGAAGTAGCCGGCGATCCATTGGCCCGACTTGAGCCGCGCACGTATGAAGCCCTCGGGGCCACGCGCGAAAAGGTCGTCCCAAGCTCGGGGAGCCTGCGCGTCACCGATTGCCCACGCTAACCACCTCGGTCGACTCCGCGCTGCTTGTCCGAGGAGGAAGCCTGCCACCGCTGGCACCAGTAGATAGGTCATGGCTAGCGCCTCGACCTGCCAGCCGCTTACTTCACCCCTGCCGAGTTTGCCGCTTCGGAAGAGTTCTACGTAGGCCCGGTACTCGCGAAGGCAAAGACTGCGTGAAATACAGCGCTGGCTGACAAAAACCGGATCACGCGGTCAGTGAAGTTGACGCCGAAGGACCCAACTTGGCGTTCGTAAGTGAACACATAAACCGCTCCTGGCAGCAATGCGAGGAGGGTCGCGAAGAAGGCTTGAAAGCTTGCGGGCACTACCTCTCCCGTCTTACCAGTCCAGTGTGTATGCGAACCGTATCGGGGATTCAGCTTGGACGGCTGATGATCCTGGAGGCTGTGCATGGCGGTCAGTCGTGCGGGCTTGGGATCACAAGCAGCACGATCGCCCGACGGTGATGCCCAGTCGGCTCGTTCGAGGGCACTGGTGTGCACCAGCACCAGGCGGTGCCGGTTGGCCAGCAGGAAGATGAGGGTTTACGCCCAGCCCAGGCTTCCTGCCAAGTCGAGTACCGGTCACGAGTAGCGTTTGGACACAGTGCTAGCGAGTCTTGGCAGGAGGTGAGTGGTCATGTTGTTCCCGCCGATGCCGCTGGCTGAGTGGCAGGACACCAAGCAGACGCTGCACCGCTTCCTGCAGATCGCCGGCAAGGTCCGCCTGGATCAGAGCCCGCTGCGCAATCACTGGTGGAACGTCCCGTTCCACCTGACCGCCCGCGGCCTCACGTCCCGGCCGATGGGTAGTGACACCTTCTTCTCGATCGACTTCGACTTCGTGGAGCACCTGCTGCGCGTCGAGTGCAGCACCGGGCAGCGGGTGTCGTTCTCGCTGACAGACCTGTCGGTGGCCGGGTTCTACCGGCAGCTGCTCGACGCGCTGGCCTCGGTCGGCTACCAGGTGCGCATCGCCCAGCCGGTGCCCTTCGACCTGGCCGACAGCACGCCGTTCGCCGAGGACGACCAGGACGCTAGCTACGTGCCCGAACACGCCAACCGGTACTGGCAGATCCTCGGGCAGGTGTCGCTGGTGCTGGAGGAGTTCGCCGGCCGCAGCTACGCCAAGACCAGCCCGGTGCACCACTTCTGGCACACCATGGACATCGCGGTGACCCGGTTCTCCGACCGCCCGGCCGACCTGCCGGACGGCGTCGACCCGGTCACCCGGGAGGCGTACTCGCACGAGGTGATCAGCGCGGGTTTCTGGTTCGGTGACGACGAGTTCGGCGAGCCGGCGTTCTACAGCTACACCGCCCCGGAGCCGGCCGGGCTGACCGAGGAGCCGCTGAGCCCGGCCGAGGCCGCCTGGGTCCCGAGGGGCAGCTCGCATCTGGCCCTGTTGCGCTACGACGACGTCCGGGCCAGCGCCGACCCCCGGGCCACCGTCCTGGAGTTTTTGGAGAGCGCCTACCTGGCGGGAGCCCGCCGGGCCGGCTGGGATGTCGAGAGCCTGCGCCATCCGCGGGCAGCGCCGTCCTCAGCCTGATCATCAGCCCACCGCATGGCTGACCATCGCGATCAGCTCCAGCGGAGCAGGGTATGGGCGATGTCGTCCAGCGCGAGCTGACCTTGGCACACCGCAAGCACGAACTGCTCGCCCTCAGCCACGCTCGGCGCTGTCACGATCATGTCGTTGAACAGGCAGAACACCATGGTCGCGAGCCAGGCCAGCCGCTTGTTGCCATCTACCAACGCATGATTGCGGGCAAGGGACTCCATCAGCGCGGCGGCCTTGAGCGCCACGATGGGGTAAGCGTCGCGCCCGAACGCGCTTGCTTGCGTGCGGGCGACCGCCGACTGCAACAGCCCGAAATCTCGGACGATCACGTCCGCCGGGGCGACGGCATCGGAGGCCAACGCCAGGATGTCGTCGAACGTGAGATGGACGATCACTGCGCGAGGCGGTCCAGAAGTTCTCGATCACGCTCGCGGATCATCCGGCTGAAGGTGTCCCGGCGCTCGCTGTGCGTGAGCTGGCGAACGGCCTCCCGGGCTGCTTCCTGCATGGAGACCCCGTGAGCCTGCGCGTATTCGCGTAGCGCAATCGTCTCTTCCTCGCTGAGGCGCAAAGTCATAGCCACAACCAAAACGATACCAGGCATGGTATCAGCCAGTGCGGCAAGTTCTGTCACTGCCCGCGAGGCCTCTAACAGGCTTGAGTACCGGTGCTAGCGGGTCAGCAGCACGACCGCGGCCGCGGCGACGCCCAGCCCGACCCGCTGAACGGCGCCGGTGCGCTCCTTGAGGATCAGCACCGCCAGCAGCACCGTGCCGGCCGGGTAGAGCGCGGTGATCACGCTCGACAGCGACAGCAGGCCGTGCCGGCTGGCCAGCAGGAAGGCCAGGTTGGCGACGGCATCCAGGATCCCGGCCACTGCCGCCAGGGCGAGCACCGGCCGCGGGATCCGGACGAAGCCCGCGAGCGCGGCGGCCAGCGGCACCACCAGCAGCACCGCCATCATCCGGGACAGCACCACCGGCCACAGGCCGGAGTCCTCGTCGGTGCGGGCCAGGCAGATGAAGTAGGCGCCGAAGCCGACCCCGGACAGCACCGCCATCGTCAGCGGCCGCCAGCCGACCGGCCCGTGCGGGTGGTCGGCCGGCTGGCGGGTGATCAGCGTCACCGCCACCAGGCCGAGCACGATGCCGATCCAGGCCAGCAGGCGCGGCCGCTCGCCTTGCAGCACCCCGGCCACTATCGGGACCACCGCCGTCATCACCGCGGTCACCGGCGAGATCACGTTCATCGGCGCCTGGCCGAGCGCGTAGTAGAGCAGCGCCACCCCGACCAGGCCGGCCGTGCCGCCGGACAGGCTCCAGGCCAGCGTGCCTGCCGAGATCGGGCCGCCGTACACCGGCAGCGCCGCCGCTATCAGCACCGTGCCGATCGGGTAGCTGGCCAAGAGCACGGTGATCGCCGGGATCCGGCGGGACGCCAGGCCGCCGACGAAGTCGCTCACCCCGTACGCGGCGGCAGCAAGCAGCGCGAAGAGCACCGCCATTCAGACCGTGCCCCGCCTCAGCCGCGGGGGCAGCTCTCACCGGACGCGGGGGGCGTGGCGGTGATCAGGTAACTGTCGACCTTGGTGGTGATGCAGGCGGTCTTGGGATAGGCGGTGTGGCCCTCGCCCTCCCAGGTCAGCACCACCCCGGAGCCCAGCGCTTTGGCCAGCACGCCGGTCGCGGCGTACGGGGTGGCCGGGTCGTTCCGGGTGCCGATCACCAGGATCGGCGGCGCGCCGGGCGCCGACGCCGGTGGCAACGGGTGCTCCGAGCGCGGCCAGGAGTAGCACGAGTACAGCGAGGCGGCGGCGTTCGGCCCGAAGATCGGGTACTTCGAGATCCACTTGGAGGCCACTGTGGCGACCAGCTCGTCGGTGACCTGCAGGGTCGAGTCGTTGCAGTTGATGGCCAGGTTGGCGTCCAGGATGTTGGAGTAGTGCCCGGTCTCCGGGTCCCGCTCCAGGTACTGGTCGGCCAGGTCGATGATCTCGGCGGCGTCGCCGTCCTGGGCCGCGATCAGCGCCTGCCCCAGGTCGTTCCACTGGGACTGGTCATACAGCGCCGAGGCGACCCCGATCGTGACGATCCCGCCGGTGGCGCGCCGGCTCGCGGTCTCGCCGCTGCCCGGGATCGGCTCCCGGTCGGCCCCGGCGATCAGCGCCCTGACGGCCGAGCGTGGATTGCCCAGCGTCGCGCAGTCCGGGCGCTTGAGGCAGTCGGCGGCGAACTGGTCGAAGGCGTCCTCGAAGGCCTTGGTCTGGCGCTCGCTGACGGTCAGCTCGTCAGCCACCGGGTCGACCGCGCCGTCGAGCACCGCCGTCCGGATCCGGGTCGGGAACTGGTGGGCGTAGGCCGCCCCGAGCCGGGTGCCGTAGGAGTAACCCAGGTAGTTGAGCTTGGCGTCACCGACCGCCTCGCGAATCAGGTCCATGTCGCGGGCGGTCTCTTCGGTGTTGAAGTGGCCCAGGTCCGAGCCGTACTTGCTGACGCAGGACTTGACGACCGCGGCCGAGAGGGCCCGGGACTGGGCCCGGCCGGCCGCGGTCCGGACGTCGGGGTTGGCAGCGGTCAGCTGGTCCTTCTGCTTGTCGCTGATGCACTGCACCGGGTCAGACAGGCCGACGCCCCGGGGGTCGAAGCCCACCACGTCGAAACGATCGAGCAGGTCCTCGCTCAGCGCGGTCACCAGCCCGGCCGCCAGGTTCACCCCCGAGCCGCCCGGGCCGCCGGGGTTGACCAGCAACGAGCCCAGGCGCTGGCCCTGGTTGTCGCTGCGCACCCGGACCACGAAGATCTCGGCGGTCTCGCCGTCGGGCGCGCTGTAGTCCAACGGCACCGCCAGCTTGCCGCAGGAGAACGTCATGCTCTTGGCCCTGGCCGAGCTGATCGCGGCCTGGAACTGCTGGCTGCAGTCGGAGAAGTCGATGCTCGCCGCTGGCTGGCTCGAGGACGAGCTGGCCGAGGCCGAGTCGCTGGCCGAACTCCCCGCGCCGGCTGACGTCGCCGAGTTCGCGGTGCTGGCCGGCGGGTCGGCCTGGTCGGTCGAGGTGCACGCCGCGGTCACCAGCAGCGCCGCACCCGCGACGAGCACGGACAGGCGGGTCATAAGGCGAGTGGCGGGCACCTGTTGAGGTTACCCAAGGGTTGTCACTCAGCACGCCTGGCTGAGCACCACGCCAGCCACCGTGTGAGCCGGGCGGCCACACTAGGGGCCGGCAGCCCACGGACTGCCGGCCCCAGCACTGCTCGGGTGGCGCGTTATCGCCGCCTGTCCGGCGGCGAGTCGTCAGGCGTAGTCCCGGGCCCAGCCGGTGCAGGCGACGAACGAACCGTTGTCGGTGAGGCAGACCTGGTAGTTCACGGCCCTGCCCTCCGCGATGCTGGAGTTCTGGGTCGCGCAGTTGCCGTTGTTTCCGTCACCGTCGCGAACTGAACCGCTGTTGGACGGGTTCGCCACGACGTACCAGTTGACCTGCACGCCGTATCCATCGGTTTTGACGTCGCATGCCGAGAAGATCTCACCACTGCTGTTGAAGTGTCCGACGCCAGCAGCGGTTCCGTTGCTGTAGACGGTGATCTGGCTTGTGGCGCTCGCCGGAGCAGCGAGTGCGAGCCCGGCCACCACCACCGCGCTTGCCGTTGTGCTTACCAATGCGGCACGTTTCCACATGAGAACCTCCAGGGTTGTCGTCCTGAGCCGCGAGCCGCGGCTCGGAAATTCGTTGAACGCCAGCACTCCGGAGTACCTGACAACAATGTATATCTTCGGCCTAAAACGGTCAATAGCCTCACTTGACCGACTGTGTGCTCAGCCGTCGGCCGGCTCGCCCAGGCCGGGGACGATGTCGCTCAGCTGGAACTTCAACGGCCGCTCGAGCTGGGAGTAGGTGCAGGACTCGGGCGTCCGGTCGGGGCGCCAGCGGATGAACTGGGCGGTGTGCCGGATCCGATCACCCTCCATCTGGCTGTAGCGCACCTCGACCACCCGCTCCGGGCGCAGCGGCACGAAGGACAGGTCCTTGCCGACGCTCCAGCGCGATTGCTCGCTCTTGCGGGGCGTTCGCTCGCCTGCCTCGTGAGCTGCCCAGTTCCACGGATGCTCCTCGAAGGTGGTCACCAGGGGTTGCAGTTCTTCGAACAGCTCGCGCCGCCGGGTCATCGGGAAGGAGCCGATCACCCCGATCGAGTTCAGCACGCCCCCGTCGGTGTAGAGGCCCAGCAGCAGGGAGCCGACCACGTCCGGGCCGCTCTTGTGTACCCGGTAGCCGGCTACCACGCAGTCGGCGGTGCGCTCGTGCTTGATCTTGAACATCACGCGCTTGTCGGGCTCGTAGACCCCGTCCAGCGGCTTGGCGATCACCCCGTCCAGGCCGGCGCCCTCGAACTCGGTGAACCAGCGCTGGGCCACTGCCAGATCGGTGGTCACCGGGGTGAGGTGGAGCGGGGCCGTGACCCCGGCCAGGGCCGTTTCCAGCGCGGCCCGGCGCTCGGTGAACGGCCGGCCGGTGTAGTCCTCATCGCCGAGGGCGAGCAGGTCGAAGGCGATGAACGAGGCGGGGGTCTGCTCACTCAGCAGCGTCACCCGCGACGCGGCGGGATGCAGGCGCAGTTGCAGGGTCTCGAATTCCAGACGGGCCTTGGTGGCCACCACGATCTCGCCGTCGATCACGCACCGCTCGGGCAGTTGCGCCTTGACCGCCTCGACCAGTTCGGGGAAGTACCGGGTCATCGGCCGCTCGTTGCGGCTGCCGAACTCGACCTCGTCGCCGTCGCGGAAGACGATCGATCGAAAGCCGTCCCACTTGGGCTCGTAGGACGCGCCGGGCGGGATGGTGGTCACCGACTTGGCGAGCATCGGGGACACGGGCGGCAGCACGGGCAGTCTCATCGGCTCATTGTGACGCCTCGCCCGCCCGGCCAGGCCTCAGGTGGCGCCTTCTGCCGCCGGGCGCTCGAGGAGGTAGCGGCAGAACAGCGCGCTGTCCTCGGTGAGCAGGCCGGTCAACCGCAGCCGGGGAGTCAGTTCGGCAGGCCACGGCTGGCCGGTGACGATCCGCGGGCCGTCCGGCCCGGTGAGCATCGGTGACACGGTCAGGCACAGCTCGTCGACGGCGCCGCCGGCCACCCCGGCCGCGAACAGCCGGGGGCCGCCCTCGCAGAGGATCCGCTGGTAGCCCAGCTCGCGCAGCCCGGCCACCGCGCCGGCGAAGTCCACCCCGCCGTCGGCGTCGGAGGGCGCCTGCACCAGCTGCAGCCTGGTCTGCTCGGTGCCGGCGAGGTCGATGATGTCGGTGCGCGCGCCCATCGGCGCCGCCGATCCGGTGACCACCAGGGTCGGGGCCTGCGTGGCCGCCGAGAACAGCGGCACGGACAGGTCCAGCTGCAGGCTGGCCGACATCACCGCGATGGCCGGCACCTCTTCAAGCCCCAGCCCGGCCCGGATGGCGCGCCGCCGCGCGGACGGGCTCGCCGGGCGGTAACCCTCGGCGGCGGCGGTCGCGGCTCCGACCAGGATCACGTCGGCAAGGTCGCGCAGCACCGCGAACACCGCGTTGTCACCGGGGGTCTGCAGCCCGCGGGACAACCCGGCCGCGGCGGCGGCGCCGTCGGCGCTGCACACGAAGTTGACCCGGACGCCCCCATCGGGCAGCCAGCCTTCGGCGTAGTGGGCGTGCAGGTCGACGGAGGCCTCGGAGGCCGCCGCGTCGGGCGGGGAACCGGCGGATAGCAGTGCGCGCATGGCTGCTATCTCAACACAATCCAGGCTCAGCGCCGTTCAAGCCCGCGGCCTCGCCACGCTCATTTCGGGCCTCGGGGGCGCATCTTCGAAATTGCTCGTCACATTCAGGAACGATTTCCGCGGGTACGGAGTTGCTAAAGATTCAGACTAGTCAGCCGACTAATGTGCTTATTACGACACAAGGACTCTCCATGACGATGATCGTGCCTTCCCTCTCACCGTCAGCCCATGCCGCCCTGATGGCTCGGTTGGAAGACCTCAAAGCACAGCGGGTGCAGACCGCGCTGGAGAGCATTCCGCCCGGCGGCTCCGGCGACGCGGCCGACCACGCCGGCAACGTCGAGGCGCTGATCCGCCTCGGCGAGCTCGACACCCGGATCGCGGCGTTGCAGGTGCAGCTGCAGGCGCCGATCGCCCAGGCCTCCGCCGGGCAGGTGGCCGAGATCGGCAGCCTGGTGACCCTGCGGTTCTCCGACGACGACGAGGACCAGCAGTTCCTGATCGGCCTGGTCGAGCAGGCCGGCCCCGGCGTCGAGGTGATCACCCCGACCAGCCCGCTGGGCGCGGTGCTGCTGGGCGCCCAGCCCGGCGCCGAGCTGACCTACCGGGTCGCCAGCGGGGCGAGCATGACGGTCACGCTGGTCGAGATCGCCGCCTGAGCACTCCACGGGCGCGCCCGCCCAGGCCGTAGGGTGGCCCCATGACCCCAGCGCCAGTCCCGAAGGCCATGTCGCTGCGTGAGGCGCTGCGGGTCGCCGAGGGTCCGGTCACGCTGCTCGGCTATGACCCCGCCAGCAAGCCGATGTCCCCGGGGTCGAAGGTCAAGGCGCTGGCCGAGCTGGCCACCACCGGCGAGGTGCTGGCCAGCCAGCAGGAGATGCTCTACGCCAACGGCGTCAGCGGTGACCCGCGTCGGGTGCTGCTGGTGCTGCAGGGCACCGACACCTCGGGCAAGGACGGGGTGGTCCGGCATGTGGTGGGCCAGGTCGGGCCGGCCGGGGTGAGCATCAAGTCGTTCAAGCGGCCGACCGCCGAGGAGGCGGCGCACCACTTCCTCTGGCGGATCGGCCGGGCGCTGCCGGCAGCCGGCATCATCGGGGTCTTCAACCGCTCGCACTACGAGGACGTGTTGGTTCCCCGGGTGCACGGCAGCATCGACGCCGACACCTGGGCCGAGCGGATCGCTGACATCAACGCCTTCGAGCAGCAGCTGGCCGACTCCGGCACGGTCCTGATCAAGTGCTTCCTGCACATCAGCTACAGCGAGCAGCGCAAGCGGCTGCTGGCCCGGCTGGACGATCCGAGCAAGCACTGGAAGTTCAACCCGGCCGACATCGACGAGCGGGCCTACTGGTCGGACTACCAGAGCGCCTACGCCGCCGCGATCGCCGCCACTTCCACCAAGTCCGCGCCCTGGCACATCGTCCCCAGCGACACCAAGTGGTATCGCAACTGGGCGGTGAGCCAGTTGCTGCGCGACGCGCTGCTCGGGCTGGACCTCAGCTACCCGCCGGCGGACTTCGACATCGAGGCCGCCCGGGTGCGGTTGCAGCCGCCGTTCTGACTTAAGTGCCCCGCCGGTTGTCAGAGCATGCTCGTACTCTGAACGCATGCGGGTAGACAGCGACATCATCCCCTCGAGCGGCAAGTTCGAGGTCATCAGCGACTTCACGCCCTCGGGTGATCAGCCCACCGCGATCGCCGAGCTGGAGAAGCGCATCAGGGCCGGCGAGAAGGACGTGGTGCTGCTCGGCGCGACCGGCACCGGCAAGTCCGCCACCACCGCGTGGCTGATCGAGCGACTGCAGCGGCCGGCCCTGATCATGGCGCCGAACAAGACGCTGGCCGCCCAGCTGGCCAACGAGCTGCGCGAGATGCTGCCCAACAACGCCGTGGAGTACTTCGTCAGCTACTACGACTACTACCAGCCAGAGGCCTACGTCCCGCAGACCGACACCTACATCGAGAAGGACTCGGCGATCAACTCCGAGGTCGAGCGGTTACGGCACTCGGCGACCATGTCGCTGCTGACCCGCCGGGACGTGGTGGTGGTGGCCACCGTCTCCTGCATCTACGGCCTGGGCACCCCGCAGGAGTACGTCGACCGGGCGGTCCGGCTGCGGGTGGGCCAGCAGATCGAGCGCGAGAAGATCCTGCGAGGTCTGGTCGGGGTGCTCTACGCCCGCAACGACATCGCCTTCACCCGCGGCACCTTCCGGGTCCGCGGTGACACCGTCGAGGTGTTCCCGGTCTATGAGGAGCTGGCGATCCGGGTCGAGATGTTCGGCGACGAGATCGAGCGGCTCTACTACCTGCACCCGCTGACCGGTGAGGTGATCCGCGAGGTCGACGAGGTCTTCATCTTCCCGGCGACCCACTACGCCGCCGGCCCCGACAAGATGGAACGGGCGATCGCGGGCATCGAGAAGGAGCTGGAACAGCGCCTGGAGGAGCTGAACAACCAGAACAAGCTGCTCGAGGCCCAGCGGTTGAAGATGCGCACCAGTTACGACGTCGAGATGATGCGCCAGGTCGGCTTCTGCTCGGGCATCGAGAACTACTCGCTGCACATCGACGGCCGCCAGCCGGGCAGCGCGCCGAACTGCCTGCTCGACTACTTCCCCGAAGACTTCCTGCTGGTGATCGACGAGTCGCACGTGACGGTGCCGCAGACCGGTGGCATGTACGAGGGCGACATGTCGCGCAAGCGCACCCTGGTCGACCACGGTTTCCGGCTGCCCAGCGCGATGGACAACCGGCCGCTGAAGTTCGAGGAGTTCGTCGAGCGGATCGGCCAGACCGTGTACCTGTCGGCCACCCCCGGCAACTACGAGCTCGGCCGCACCGGCGGCGAGTTCGTCGAGCAGGTGATCCGGCCGACCGGGCTGGTCGATCCCGAGGTGGTGGTCAAGCCCACCAAGGGCCAGATCGATGACCTGGTGCACGAGATCCGGGTTCGGGCCGAGAAGAACGAGCGGGTGCTGGTCACCACCCTGACCAAGAAGATGTCCGAGGACCTGACCGACTACCTGCTTGAACTCGGGGTCCGGGTGCGCTACCTGCACTCCGAGGTCGACACCCTGCGCCGGGTCGAGCTGCTGCGTGAGCTGCGGATGGGCGAGTACGACGTCCTGGTCGGCATCAACCTGCTGCGCGAGGGTCTGGACCTGCCCGAAGTGTCGCTGGTGTCGATCCTCGACGCCGACAAGGAGGGGTTCCTGCGTTCGGGCACCTCGCTCATCCAGACCATCGGCCGAGCGGCGCGCAACGTCTCCGGGCAGGTGCACATGTACGCCGACAAGATCACCCGCTCGATGGCCCAGGCGATCGACGAGACCAACCGGCGCCGGGCGATCCAGGTCGCCTACAACACCGAGCACGGCATCGACCCGCAGCCGCTGCGCAGGCGGATCGCCGACATCACCGACATGCTGGTCCGCGAGTCCGAGGACACCGAGGAGTTGCTGGCGACCGGGGGATCGGGCCGGTCCCAGTCGCGGGGCAAGTCCCCGACACCGGGGCGCTCCGGTCGTGGCGCCGGAGCGGTCGGCGTGGTCGGGGTCGGCGCCCATGCCGACGGCAAGCTCGACGTGGCAACGCTGCCGCGCGCCGAGCTGGCCGACCTGATCCAACAGCTCAACGAGCAGATGATGGGCGCTGCCCGCGAGCTGCAGTTCGAGGTGGCCGCCCGGCTTCGTGACGAGATCAGCGAGCTGAAGAAGGAGCTCCGCGGCATGGACGCAGCCGGCGTCCGGTGAGCTTGCGGGCTGGGCGTCAACGTGGGCGCCGGGCTGGACGGCGACGCGCGCAAGGCAGCCGTTCGCGAGCATGCGCACCGCCTGGTGGCTGCAGGCGCCACACTGGTGGCCGAGCGCGATGAAGCCATGAGCTGGTGGATAGTCCTCACTGATCCGGAAGGCAACGAATTTTGTCTGCAGTGAGGCCAGCGCGGCCTGCCAGGTCGAGATCGCTCCTGCGTGGCCTGCTCGTCTTCGCCCTCGTCCTGGCGGTGCTGGTCGTCGCGGCTGACCGGATCGGCCTGCTGGTGGCAGAACGGCAGATCGCTTCCAAGGTGCAGTCGTCCCAGAACCTGAGCAACCGGCCTTCGGTCGACATCGAAGGCTTTCCCTTCTTGACCCAGGTGCTGGCCAATCACTACCCCGCCGTGCGGCTGCAGGCTCAGGACATGGCGGTCGGTGACCGCGACCGCAAGGTCCGGTTGGCCGATCTCGATGCCCACCTGCGTGACCTGCGCACCATCGAGAGGTTCTCCGGCGCGACCGCTGAGACGGCCAGCGGCACCGCGCTGCTGACCTATCAGGAGCTGTCCCGGGCCCTCGGTGTCGAGCTCGGCTACGCCGGCGGCGGCCGGGTGCAGGCCAGCAGCTCGGTCGAGGTGCTGGGGCAGAAGATCACCGGCACCGCCAGCGCCGAGGTGGGCATCAAGGGCGGTGACGAGCTGACCTTCTCCTCGATCCGGGTCGGGGTGCCGCAGGCCGGCATCGCGGTGCCCGAGCAGCTCACCGACCAGTTCAGCTCGATCTTCGCCAACAAGCTGTCACTGCGCGGCCTGCCCTTCCACCTGCAGATCCAGAACCTGGTCGCCACCGCTGACGGCGTCCGGATCTCGGCGACGGCCCGCGGCCTGACGCTCAGCTAGGGCTCTCACCCTCAATGCTGCCGGCTGCTGAGGCGGCCAGGCCAGAGCGCAGCAACTCCTGCTGCAAGTTATACAGCTCAGCGTAATGGCCGCCGCGGGCCAGCAATTCGGGATGAGTGCCCCGCTCGACAATGCTGCCCCGGTGCAGCACGCAGATCAGATCGGCATGCTGCACGCTGGCTAGCCGGTGCGTGATCAACAAGATCGTCCGGCCGTCGGCGAGCCTGCGCAGCGCGTCATAGACCGCACGCTCGGCCCGGGCGTCCAGCGGGGCCGTCGGTTCGTCGCAGATCAGCACCGGGGCGTCCCGGAACAAGCCGCGCGCGATCGCCATCCGCTGCCACTGGCCGCCGGAGAGCTCCTGGCCGTCCCGGAACTCCCTGGACAGCAGGGTCTGCCAGCCGTTGGACAGGACGGCCACCACCTCGTCGGCACGGGCCTGCTCAGCCGCTTGGCGAAGCAACGCGTCGTCCGGATCGTGCCGATCGTGGCGGCCGAGCCGGACATTGACGCGTGCGGTGTGCGGCCACCGCAGCGGGCTTTGGGAGACCATCACGATCCGGTCGGCGACACCGGACCTGTCGAGCTCGGTCAGCGGCCTGCCATCCCAGCGGATCTCGCCCGAGGTAGGCGCGTACAGGCCCGCGATCAGCTTGGCGAGCGTGCTCTTGCCCGAGCCGTTCTCACCCACCAGGGCGATCGTCCGTCCGGCGTCGACGCACAAGCTGACATCCGAGATCGCCTCAGTGCCGGGACGACCGCCCGGATAGCTGAAGCTGACCCGGTCGAGGTCGATCCGTTGAGGGTCGGCGGTCACCGGGGTGCCGTCCCGGCGTGGGATGCGCCGGCCTGCGGTGGTGAGGAAGTCCTGGTAGTCACCGACGAACAGGCCTTGCTCGAACAGCTGATTCACCGCGACCACCACCCGGCCGAGCGCGCTGGTGGCCACCCGGATCGCGATCGCCGAACCGCCTGCCACCGCTAACGGGATCCAGCCGGCGTGCAGCAGCAACCCCAACATCACGAAGGTGGCCGCGGTGCCGGCGCCGGCCAGCGCCCGGCCCAGCGCGCGGGACCGCGCCTGGGCCGTCTCGATCCGCGTCTCCTCGGCACGCAATGTCTCGGTGACCTGCCGGTACTCGGCGAGGACGAACGGCTCGGCCTGATAGGACCGCAGCTCGGTGGCCGCGGCGCGGTCGGTGAGCAGCTCACCCAGCATCCACATCCGGCGGCTGAGGGTGGTCATCCGAAGCCTGCCCAGGTACCCCAGCCGGGCGGCGCGCAGCACCGACCATGCTTCGGGCACGACACTGAGCACCAGCACCGCGACCAGCAGCGGGTGCAGGATCAGCAGGGTGCTGGCGGCGGCGAGCATCCCCACCGCGGCCGCGATCAGTTCGACCAGGCTGGTGACCGAGCGGTCCAGGTGCAGCAGGCCCCGGTCACGCGCCCGGTGCAGCCGGTCATAGAAGCCGTCGTCGTCGAAGGCGGCCAGCTCGACCCCCACCGAGGCCTCCATCAGCCTCATCGCGGACAGCCTGCGCACAGCCGGCCCCACCCGGGCCTTGGCCAACCCCACCGCGGCCTCCAGCCCGCCCCAGGCGCTGTAGATGACTGCCACCGCGATCAGCGCCGGCGTGGCTGCCGCGACCCGCTCGGAGGTGGGGCCGGCGGTCAGCAGCCGGTCCAGCACGGCAGTCGTGGTCAGCAGCCCGAAGGCCGACACCACCCCGGCCAGCAGCTGCAACACCAGGATGCTCACCGCCGCACCCGGCGCTGCCCGGAACACCATCGCCAGGATTGGACGGGTCGAGCGTGGCAGTTCGCGCACCATGGCAGCCAGGCGTGGCGCGGTGTCGGCGCCGGTGTCCAGCGCCCAGTACGGGGGTGCGACGTCTGCCATCCCAGCGGCTGGCTCGTGGTCGCTCACAGGCGCCAGACCTCAGCTAGGGACCAGGAGTGACGGCAGTTCCGATCGCGGGCCCATCCGGAGCAGCTGATAGGCCACCCCGCCGAGCCC
This sequence comes from Jatrophihabitans sp., assembly GCA_036389035.1. Classification (NCBI taxonomy): domain Bacteria; kingdom Bacillati; phylum Actinomycetota; class Actinomycetes; order Jatrophihabitantales; family Jatrophihabitantaceae; genus Jatrophihabitans; species Jatrophihabitans sp. The sequence continues at coordinate 38,265 of DASVQQ010000012.1, read as the reverse complement.
AGGCATCAGGCCTGGACAGAAGGCAGCCCGGGCCAGGCCACTGGCCGGACCGTACTTCTCCAAGCTGCCGATGATGTAGGCCGACACTGCGAGTGAGTCCAGACCGGCCGGGGCCGCGCCCAGCTTCAAGGCGCTGTTCAGCAACTCCCAGCAACCGAGGTCGCCGTGGCAGAGAGTGTGGTTCCAGCCCATTCCGCGCGTCCAGCACGCGCTGGCGGCTCGCCGGACGGTCTCCAGGTGCTGAGCCGTGTCGCCGAAGCCGCGCTCGATCAGATCGGCCGAGGCCAGCCCGATGCCAGTGGCGCCGTGGCACCACGCCATCCCGACGCCCGTCTCCTCGCGCACGTCCCGCCAGCTGCCCTCGACCGGATCCCACAGGGTCTGTTCGAAGGCGAACGCCGCTTCGGCCAGAGCGGCGAAGTCGTTACGCCCGGTGGCCTGGCTGAGCCGGGCCAGTGACCAGCCGATGCCGGTGGCGCCATGCCCGAAGCCGCCGAGCCCGGCCGGCCACAGCGGGGAGCGCCAGCGAGCCAGGCCGCTCTCCAGCAGGGCCAGCTCGACGAGTTGCTCGCCGGCGGTGATCGCGAGCTCGAGCCACCGGCTTTCCGATGTCAGAGCAGCCATCCGAAGCGATCCGATGACAGCGCCGGCCCGGCCGCCGAGCAGGTCGGAATCAGCAGCTTCGGCGAGCGCCTCGGGCAGCAGCTCGGCGGCCCTGGCTGAACGGTGGCTGGACTCAGCCGGATCGACGGCCCCCAACTCGGCCAGCAGGGACCAGCACCAGATCTGGGAGTGCAGCCCGACGTAAAGGCCTGGCGGCTCGGGCCTGGTGCGGTATCCCGACTGCTGGCTGGTGTGTTTGAAGTCATCAGCTGCTCGCATGCTGGCAATGGTGGCCGCCAGCAGGTCCGGCAGGCCGGCGACCGGCAGCGCCCGGCCAGCAGCCACCTCCCGCAGGTAGCCGGCCATCAGCACCGCGATGCCCGGCGCGCCGGAGTAGCCATCCATGCTCATCGGTTGCACCGACCAGCCGGTCTGGTTCATGACCGGCGCGATCCAGGTTGCCGTTCCGTCCTTGCCACGTAGGGCAGTGGCGACCAGACGGCCCAGGATGTCAGCGGTCAGCCGCCGCCGACGCCCGTCCAGCGCGTCGGTGACCGGCCGCTCCACCGACATCGGCGTCTTGGATGGCATGAAGCCGTCGTTGATGTAGGCGCAGACCAGTGAGGACTGGATCAGCTCGTGCTCGACCTGCTGATCGGCTGACCGCCAGCGGTCGAGGGTTTCGGCCAGCACGTCGCGCGGCTCGCCCCAGCTGGTGTTGCGCGGTCCGCGCAGCCAGCCGGTGCCAGGGGTGGTGGCGAAGAACGGGATGTCACCTTCGAGCAGCTCGGCTACCTCAGCGGCGATGACCGCGCGATCGCTCGGCGCCGACAGGATCGTCTCGCTCTGCTTGGCGAGCAGTTCAACCGCCTTCGCCACCGCGGTGGTCTCGTCGTGCAGGGACACCGGGTGCCACAGCATCCGGCCCAGCTCGGCGTAGGCCTCGGTGGAGCGCAGCACTGCCCGGATATCGACATCGTTGAACGCGGCGAAGGACGACTGCAGCCAGCCGGACTTGTCCAGGGCAAGCAGCCGGTCGGTCAGCTCGTCGAAGCCCTCCAGGACGTTCGGCCAGTAGACGTCGAGGTCGGGGCTGGAGCTGGGGTGGTTCAACGCGACCGGCTCCGGCACCGGCGCCATCGCCAGTCGTGCCAGATCAGTGCCGGCATCGACGATCGTCGGCGCATGCATCATCGGCTGCTGGCCAGGCAACGCGCCCGCCGCTGAGATGTCCACGCCTCGCCAGCCCAGGCCGACCCCCCGGTTGGGGAGCAGTCCGGACTGCAGCACGGTACCCGTCAACATGACCGCTGCCTGATCCAGGGCGTCGCCCATCCCGGCCGGCTTGAAGGCCTGGTTCGGCGTGAACAGCGTTTCACAGTCGATCACCACTGGCGTCGGACCGGACGCGATCAGGTTCTCGGCGTGCAGATCGGTGGTGCCGAAGAGCCTGGCAAGCGCGAGCCAGTGCCCCAGACGCGTGTAGTAGGTGCGAAGCTCGGCGGCTGATTCGCAGTAGCGATGTTCGACGAATTCCGAGAATCCGTACGTGCCGCACAGGATCACCTCGGGGACCCGGATCCGGTCCATAGCCGGGGTCGAGTCGAACAACCGGCTCAGGAAAGTGGCGATGGCCGAGTCGACTCCCAGTGATCGAGGCTTGTAGATCAACCGCCGACCCTGCAATTCCAGCATCACCACCGAACGACCACCCCGATGGCTGTCACCCTCGCCGAAGCTCACCTTGCTGAGCTCACCGGCCTGTGGAACCAGCGTGCCGAGCCGGCTGCGATTGGCGGCGAAGCGACGCGCGAGCTCTGCCGCCGCCGAGAGCCGCCCGCCGATCACGGCCTCCAGCCGGGGGAGCAGCGTGGGGTAGTGCGGGGTGAGTGAGTCCCAGAAGCCCCGGTGCGCGGATCGTTCGAGGAACTCAGACCAGCGACCCGCGCTGTCCGGCGCCTGCAGGCTGCCGGTGACTCGGGCGGCATTGAGTTCCAGCAGCAGCAACCGGCTGACCTTGCGGCGCACCGCGTCGGTGATCGATGCCGAGGCGCCGGCCAGCACCGCCTGCCGCTCACCGGCGCCGAGGAGGGTGACGTGCTGCAGCTCGACGGCCAACTCAGTGAGTGCCGGGTCGATGAGGCAGCGAAAGCTGGAGTCGAAGTCACCCTCCTCGGTTTCCACGGACGCTCAGCCTTGAATCAACAGCACTGGGCAGTGCGGGAGGCCGAACACCACGAGCACGAGCTCATAAGCGGGTCCGAGCTCGTCAGGTCGGCTTCGGCGAACGGGGTGGAGAACAGCGGACCGGCCGGGTTGTCCTCGGCGCTGGTGCGCCATGCGGCAATGAGCGAGTCGGAACTGGTGATCATGACAACTCCTTAGGAGAGAAGGATGGTTCCACTTGTGAGAAGGAACCAACCTTCACGTTAAGAGAGCTGCATAAACCGGACAATAGGCTTAATGTCCAGGCAAGTAGGCTTTCCGTCTCTGTTCGGGCATCCGCGCCTGCCGAGCGGCAAACTCAGGGTCGTCCGCCTAGCCGGCCGACCGCCGTCGCGCCGAGCCGGTTCCCCTCGACCAGCGCCTCGATCAGCTTGGCGCCATTCCACAGCGCCGCCAGCAACCCGGCGGCGAAGGCATCGCCGGCTCCAGTGGTGTCCAGCACCTCGGCAGGCTCGGCGGCCGAGTGCCAGCGTCCGGCCGCGGTGGCCAGCACGCTGCCCGCGCTGCCGCGCTTGAGCACCACGCTCAGCTGCCGGGCCACCAGGGCTTCCAGGCCCGCGTCCTGGTCGCCGGCGCCGGTCAGGGCGGCCAACTCGTCGGTGTTGGCAAGCAACAGCACGCCGGGCTCGAGCCAGTCCAGGAACCGCTGTGCTCCGAGCGCCAGGATCGGCCCGGCCGAGGCCGCGTCCACCGACACCGAGGCGCCGACCGAGCCCGCCAGTCGCAGAGCGAACAGCGCCGCCGCTCGGGAGCCGGGGTTCAGCAGGGTGTAGCCGGACAGGTGCAGGTGATCGGAAGCCGTCAGCAGGTCATCTCCCAGGTCGGCCGCGCTGAGGGTGGCGTTGGCGCCCGCCGAGGGCACCATGGTGCGCTCGCCGTCCGGGCTCACCAGCACCAGGCAGATCCCGGTCGCGGTGTCCGGATCTGTCGACACCTCGGTGATCACGCCGTGCGAGCGCAGCGCGGCGACCGCGTCCTGGCCGAACGGATCGTCGCCGACCCGGCCGGCGAACACGCACGGCACCCCCTGCTCGGCCAGCCAGGCCGCGGTGTTGGCGGCCGAGCCGCCGTGGCCGAAGCTGATCGGCGCCGGGGTGTCCGAACCCATCGCCAGCGGGCCCGGCAGCGCCGCCGAGATGTCGAGCATCACATCGCCGACGCAGACCACCCGCCCGCCTGGCCCCATCAACCGCACCGCCGGATCACCCGGCGGCCGAGGCCGCGTAGGCCACCGCGATCTCGGCCGCGACCCGGGCGTTGTTCAACACCAGCCGGACGTTCGCCCGCAGCGAGGCGCCCTCGGTCTCGCGGTGGAAGAACTCCAGCAGGAACGGCGTCACCTGCTTGCCGGTGACCCCGCCGCGGCTGAGGGCCGTCAGGCCGGCGGCCAGGGTGCGGTCGTGCAGTTGCCGGTCCAGCTCGTCGGCGGCCGGGATCGGGTTGGCCACGATCAGCCCGAACCGGTCGGTTCCCAGCTCGGTCCGGGCCCGCATCACGGCGGCCACCTCAGCGGCCGAGTCGACCCGCCAGTCCAGCCGGTGCCCGGAGTCGGCGAGGTAGAAACCGGGAAAGGCGTCCGTGCGGTAGCCGAGGACGCCGACGTTCAGCGTCTCCAGCCGTTCCAGGGTGGCCGCCACGTCCAGGATCGATTTCACCCCGGCGCAGACCACGGTGATCGGCGTCCGGGACAGCGTGCCCAGGTCGGCGGACTCGTCCCAGGACTCGCGGGCCTGCCGGTGCACGCCGCCGAGACCGCCGGTGGCGAACACCGCGATGCCGGCCCGCGCGGCCAGGTGCGCGGTCGAGGCCACCGTAGTGGCGCCATTTCCCTTGCGAGCGGCGATGGTCGCCAGGTCGCGGACGCTTACCTTCACCACGTCGTCGGAGGCCGCGATCACCCGCAGCGCCTCATCGTCCAGGCCGACCCGTGGCCGGCCGTCGACGACCGCGATCGTCGCGGGCACCGCGCCGGAGTCGCGGACCGCCTGCTCGATCTCGCGGGCGATGTCCAGGTTGGCCGGCCGGGGCAGCCCGTGGCTGATGATCGTGCTCTCCAGCGCCACGACCGGACGGCCGGCCGCGAGCGCGGACGCGACTTCGGGGTGTACCTGCACGGTGCGTTTCCTCGATCCGGTAGAGATGAGGTCATGCCGGTGAGCACGACTCTGGATCACGTCACGATCGTCGCCGAGGACTTCGAGGCCAGTCGGGCAGTATATGACGCCTTGCTGGGCTGCCTCGGCCTGGTCCCGACCGTCGACTTCTCCGACCCCGAAGGCGACTCCGACGACACCGGCACCGTCGCGGCGGTGGGCTACGGCAGCTCCGCCGGTCGGCTGGTGCTGTGGCTGGTGGCCGGTCCGGCCCCGACCAGCGGCGCGCATCTGGCACTGGCGGTCACCGAGCCGGCGCTGGTGCGCCAGGTGCACGCAGTGGCCCGGGACGCCGGCATCCCGGTGGTGCAGGCGCCTCGGGACTGGGAGTCCGCTCAGCTGGACTACTACGGAACCCAGTTCACCGACCCGGCCGGCAACCTCATCGAGGTGCTGTTGCGCCAACCCGGCAGCGCCCGCCCGGCCATGCCCTGAAGCCGCTGACCCTGAAGCCGCTGACCCTGATCCGCCACGATCTGATCCGCCACGATCTGATCCGCCCCGATCTGATCGCTACGACCTGCTCGCTCCGACCTGCTCGCTACGTCCTGATCGTGACTAGGGCCCATCACGCGAAGAACTTTCGTTATGGGATAGACACATAGCAAAGCAACGGATCCGGGTAGTTGCGACTCTTTAGCTACATGCAATGTATAGAGCCGGCCGGACGTGCTCCGGTGAGCGTGCCGACGCCCGCGCGGTGGGTCATCAGCCCGCAGTGGGGAGCTCCGCTGCTGCTCGCGGCTCTCAGCGTTTCCCTTGTCGCGCAAGGGGCTTTCTACCCGCGAGCGCAGCTCTGGGTGGCCGCGTTGCTGGGTGCGGCGTTGCTGGCGCTACCCGGCTTGCACCGGCTCGCGCGTGCGGACCGCCCGGTCACGCTCGCGCTGGCCGGCCTGGCGGGGTGGGCGGTGATCGGCGCGGCGCTGCATCACGATCCACGCGCGGCTGTTCCCTACCTCGCTCTGCTGATCGGGATACTCGCAGTCTTCATAGCGTGTCGCGGGCTGGACGCCGGCGCCCGTGACCTGGTGCTGACCGGACTCGTCGGCTGCGGGGTGCTGATCGCGCTGCTTGGCTGGCTGGGACTGGCGCTGCACTGGCAACGGTGGACCTGGCAGGGCCAGGGGTTGTGGCGGGCCTCGTCGACCCTCACTTATCCGAACGCAACGGCGATCATCCTGGCGATGCTGGCCTTGATCACGTTGGCCTGCCTGACCGAAACGCCGCGCTCGACGCGGCTGGCGCTCGGCACGACCGTGTTGCTCACCGGGCTGATCGCCACCCTCAGCCGCGCCGGCCTGATGGCGGTGGCGGTAGGGCTGCTGGTTCTCGCCGCCGCGCGCGGACCACGGGCGCTGCTGCGTGCCGGGTGGGGACCGGTGCTCGGGGCGGTGGTCGCGGCGTTCGGACTGGTCCCCACCATGACGGCGAGCAGTCCGCGGCCGGTCCTGGCCGGGATGGCCCTTGCCGCCGGCCTCGCGATCAGCGTTGGTGCGACGGCTCTGCGGCCCAGCCGACACAGCCCGTTCAGCCGGTACAGCCTGGTCGCCGTCGGCGGCCTGGCGTTGCTGGCACTCGGATTCAGGTTGCCGGGGTGGAGCGGCGTCACGGCTGTCACCGGCGCCCGGTTGACCGTCGATGACCCTGAGCGGGCTGCCTCGTTCCATGCGGCTCTAGAGGTTTTTCAACAGCACTGGCTGATCGGCGCCGGGCCCAGCCTGCCCAGCCTGACCTGGGCCCCGGGCACCGGTAGCAAGGTTTACCGCTACGCCCACAACGAGTACCTGCAGGTGCTCGCCGAACTCGGCATTGTCGGGGGAGTACTGCTGGCCACGCTGCTGGTGACCCTCCTGCGGCGGCTCTACCAGCGCCGCCGGACCGGCGGGGCGGTGAGCGCGGGCGCCCTGGCGGCAACTGCCGCGCTGGCCTTTCACGCCGGCTTCGACTTTGTCTGGCATATCCCGGCCATCCCGCTATTGGCAGCGGCACTGGTCGGTCTGGCCTCACCGGAAGCGCCGGCTGGCCGCATCACCCAATCAGCGGGGGAGACTTCGCGGAAGGAGTTCCGATGAACACCAACAAGATGAAGGCAGGCGTGATCGGCGTCGCACTGGTCGGCGGGACCGCGCTCGCGCTGCTCAGCCCCAGCTCACCGGCGGTGGCGTACTACTCCGGCGGCCTGCACCTCGACGTCACCCCACTGTCGCCGGCCAGCCTGGTCAGCCGGGGCGCGGCGGTCGACGTGCCCGTCGACGTCTACTGCAACGCCACTTACGCCGAGGTGTACCTCAGGGTGACCGAGCGGGTCGGCAGCGCCACTGCTGTGGGCGCCACCTACCAGCGGGTCTCCTGCACCGGAAGCCACCAGCGGATCCTGATGCGGGTCACGGCGAGCCCTGGCAAGGCGTTCGCCAAGGGGACGGCAGTCGCGACCGCGGAGATTTGGGGCTGCCGGAACCACTGCGGCGACGAGATGAACAGCGTGACGATCGAGATCACCAGGTAGGCGCAGGGTGTTCCGCGGTGGCGTCGCTCGGGGGACGACGCCACCGCGGTGCCCAGCCGCAGCGCCGTCGCCTGAGTGCTCAGTTGGTCTGTCTGATCAGACATTCGACAAAGCGGAGTTTCCGGTGTGCCGACAGCCTTTGCGGGTTTGGCTGCCTCAGCCCACGTCGGTGAAGTGCTCCACGTGCGGCGGCTGGGCCAGGTGCGGACCGATCCCGGAGCGCCAGACCGGAAACCGGTCCGAGTCCCGGAACGCCTGGTGGGCTTCCAGGGACTCCCACTCGACCAGCAGCACGAAGCGGGTGGGGGTCTCGACCCCGTGCGTCATCCGCAGGCTGAGCAGGCCGGCCGACTCGCGCAGCACCCCGACGACGCCGCGGTAGCCGGCCTCGAAGGCGGCCTCGCTGCCGGGCTGGACGTCGATCAGGGCGATTTCGAGGACCATGTGCTGATCCTGGCAGACCGGGCCAGGACCGACGCGGCCGGGACTCAGCGTCCGAGCAGGTCCGAGACGGCGGCGGCGAACAGCTCGGTGTGCAGGTCCACATCGGCCACTTCGGTCGCCGGGCACATCAACGCCATGTTGTGGAACGGCGTGAGCAGCACGCCCCGATTGGCCAGGTACAGGTGTAGATACTCGTCCAGCTCGGGGTCAGCCGCCGCCGCGGAGTCGTTGCCGGTGCGGGGCGCGGGCGAGCTGAACCGGTACTCCGCGCGGGCGCCGAGCCGGCTGATCGACCACGGCAGCCGGTGCTCGTCGATGCTGGCCTGGACCCCCGCGGTGTAGCGGGCGGCCAGCTCGCCCATCTTCTCGAACGCCTGCTCGGTCAGCACCTCGGACAGGGTGGCTCGCATCGCGGCGGTCGACAGGGCATTGCCGGCCAGCGTGCCACCGACGCCACCCACGTCCACGATGTCGGCGGCGCCGCTGCGGGTGTGCTCGGCCAGGCGGGCGGCGACCTGCTCGGTGATGCCGTACGCGCCGCACGCCACGCCACCGCCGATCGACTTGCCCACCACCACGATGTCGGGCCGCAGTCCTTCGGTCGCGGTCATGCCGCCCGGCCCGGCCGACAAGGTGTGCGTCTCGTCTATCAGCAGCAGCGCGCCGTGCTGGCTGGCCAGCCGGCGCAACCCGTCCAGAAACCCCGGCTCGGGCAGCACGATGCCGATGTTGGTCAGCGCGGGCTCGGTGACGATCACCGCGACGTCGCCATGCTCCAGGCCGGCCCGCACCGACTCCAGGTCGTTGAAGTGGGCGACCCGGGTGGTGCTGGCCGGATCGACCGCCGGTCCGACGTTTCCCGGCCGTGACCGGACGTCGCCGGCGTCGTCGAGAATCGCGAAGGTCTCATCGACGCTGCCGTGGTAGCAGTAGGAGAACACCAGGATCTTGCCGCGTCCGGTGACCAGCCGGGCCAGCCTGATCGCCCAGCGGTTGGCGTCGGTGGCCGACAGCGAGAACGACCAGTACGGCAGGCCGAACCGCCGGGCCAGCTCGGCGGCCACCCATTCGGCGTCCTCGGTGGGCAGCATGGTGGTGATGCCGCCTTGCTGCCTGGCCCGGCGGTTGATCGCCGCGGTCACGGCCGGTGCCGAGTGCCCGGCCATCGCGCCGGTGTCGCCGAGCGCGAAGTCGGCGTAGCGATGGCCGTCGACGTCGGTGACCCGCGCGCCGGCGGCGGTGTCGAGATAGAGCGGGAAGCCACCGGACCACTTGCTCATCCAGGTCATCGGCACCCGCCCGATCAGGTGGTCGGCCTGGTCGAACAGGGCTCTGGACGTCGGGTGGTCGGCGGCGTAGCGCTCACGCTCCCGCGCGGTCAACCGGCGCAGCCGGTCGCGCGGCACCGGCTCATCGCCGCGCGGGGCATCGCGGCGCGGCTTATCGCCGCGTGGGGCATCGGGGTTCGGGGCGGCCATGCTGCCTCCAGCCATCACGAGAACTCCAGCAGGACTAGTCCGACAGGGCCGGGGTGATCCGGCCGCGCACCTCGGCGATGCCGATCCGGACGCCGTCCGGACCGGGCGCGGTGGCGGTCATCACCACCTCGTCACCATCGGCCAGGAAGCTGCGCTGCGACCCGTCGGCCAACTCGAACGGTTGGCTGGCGCCCCAGCTGAGCTCCAGCAGGCTGCCCCGCTGGTCGCGCTCGGGCCCGCTGACGGTGCCCGAGCCGTACAGGTCACCCGGTCGCAGCGAGGCCCCGTTCACCGTCAGGTGCGCCAGCATCTGGGCCGCGGTCCAGTACATGGTGGCGAACGGCGGCCGGGAGATCAGCTCGCCGTTGAGCCGCACCTCGATGCTCAGGTCCAGGTTCCAGGAGTCGCCGGTGTCATCGAGGTAGGGCAGCGGCGCGGGATCGCGCGGCACGGCGGGCACCCGGGCCGCCTCCAGCGCGGCCAGCGGGGTGATCCAGGCCGAGATCGAGGTGGCGAACGACTTGCCCAGGAAGGGCCCTAGTGGCACGTACTCCCAGGCCTGGATGTCGCGGGCGGACCAGTCGTTGAGCAGCACCACCCCGAAGACGTGCCGGGTGAAGTCCGCGATCGGCACCGGGCGGCCCTGCGGCGAGCCGGGGCCCACCACGAAACCGACCTCGGCCTCGATGTCCAGGCGCTGGGACGGCCCGAACTCCACCCCGTCCCCGGCCTTGCGCTGGCCCCGAGGTCGCCGGACGTCGGTGCCCGAGACCACCACGGTGCCGGCCCGGCCGTGGTAGCCCACCGGCAGGTGCTTCCAGTTCGGCAGCAGTGAGTCGCTGTCGGGACGAAGCATCTGCCCGACGTTGCGGGCATGGTTCTCCGAGGCGTAGAAGTCGACGTAGTCAGCCACCGAGAACGGCAGCACCGTCGGCAGGCCGGCCAGCGGCACCAGCATCGGTTCGAGCTGCTCGCGGTAGGCCTCGTCGGTCAGCCAGCTGGTGACCGAGGCGCGCACGTCCAGCCAGCTGTCCGGGCCGGCCGCCAGGAACGTGCCGAGGTCCGGGCCCGCGAACAGCCCGGCGTGCTCGGGCAGCAGCGCCCCGGTGGCCGGGCGCAGCAGCAGCGCCGACTCACCGATCCGGACGGCCGGCTGCGGCTCGCCCGCGACGACCACCACGCCGTAGGGCAGCGTGGCGACTCCGAACGGGTGATCGGCCGCGTTGGCCGCCCCGCCCAGCCAGGTCTCGGTCATGCGGCGCTCACCAGTCTCAGGTCGGTCAGGTCGGTCAGGGGCTCGAGGATGCTGCAGCTGCCGATCGAGGCGAACTGGGCGCGGACGGCGACGACCTCGGCGTCGGACAGGCCACGGGCCTGCTCGGCCAGCACGGCGCCGTCCCGGACGGCCAGCGGGCCGGATGCCGCGCCGCCGGTCTGGGCGGCGTGCACGGCGAGCAGGACGTTGAGAAAGCCGTGATGGGCCCAGCCGGTGGCCTGCTCGACGTGGCCGACGGCGTTGTGCAGGCCCGCGGTGCACTTGAACCGGACGCCGGCCCCGACCGCCGCCTCGATGGCGCCCGCCAGCGCCCAAGTGTCGGGGAAGGCATCGGCCGTGGTGCCGCCGGTCCGCAGCTTGAGCCCGAGGCCGGCCTGCCGCAGCGCCGCCGCCAGCTCCCGGTCCACCTCGGCGACCGGGACCTCGGCGAACACCGCGATGCCCCGCTGCGCGGTCCGGGACAGCTCGTCCAACGCCGCGGGCAGTTCGGCCGCGGAAACCGGAAGCTCGACAGCGCTGATCCGCAGCCGCGGCAGGCCCTCGGCGACGGCGAAGGCGGGCGCCAGTTCGGCCGGCCCGCCGGGAACCGTCATCGAGACCTGCGGCATCGAGACCGCCAAGTTCGAGGACGCGGGCGCGGAGATCTCCGGCGAGGACATCACCGCCGCGGCCAGCGCGCCGTCGAGTTCAGCGAGCCGGCCGGCCGGGCAGACGAACCGGGCCACCAGGTCGGCGTACCACTCGCGCTGGTAGCGGGCATGGCCGGTGATGGCCTCGGCCATCGGCGCGTTGCCCGGCGGAAACAGCGCCGCGTCGTCGAACAGGCCTGAGAACAGCGGCGGAACGCTCACCCACGACCGCCGGACCAGCTCCAGGCATAGCGGCCGTCGTCGGCGGCCTGGCCGCCCTCGCCGAGCTCCAGGGGCCGGAACGTGTCCACCATGACCGCCAGCTCGTCGAAGAACTCCGCGCCGATGCTGTTCTCGTAGGCGCCGGGCTGCGGGCCGTGCGAGTGGCCGCCCGGGTGCAGCGAGATCGAGCCGGGGCCGATTCCCGAGCCCTTGCGGGCCTCGTAGTTCCCGGCGACGTAGAACATCACCTCGTCGGAGTCCACGTTGGAGTGGTAGTAGGGCACCGGGATCGACAGCGGGTGGTAGTCGACCTTGCGGGGAACGAAGTTGCAGATCACGAAGTTGGCGGCCTCGAACACCTGGTGCACCGGCGGCGGCTGGTGCACCCGTCCGGTGAGCGGCTCGAAGTCGGAGATGTTGAAGGCGTAGGGGTAGAGGCAGCCGTCCCAGCCGACGACGTCCAGCGGGTGGTGGGCGCTGACGTGGACGGTGCCGGCGATGCCGCCGACCGCGGTGGGATCGCGGTGCTTGATGTAGACCGGCACGTCGCTGCCCTCGCCGAACAGCGGCTCGGTCGGCCCGCGCAGGTCCCGCTCGCAGTACGGGGCGTGCTCGAGCAGCTGACCGAACCGGGACAGGTAGCGCTTGGGCGCGGTGATGTGGGAGTTGGCCTCGATGCAGTACAGCCGCAGCGGCTCATCGCCGGTGGGCAGCCAGCGGTGGGTGGTGGCGCGCGGGATGATCAGGTAGTCCCCGGGGCCGACCTCCAGCGCCCCGAACACCGTCTCGACCCGCGCCGTGCCGGACTGGACGAACACGCACTCGTCGCCCACGGCGTTGCGGTAGAACGGCGAGGGCCGGCCCGCCAGCACGTAGCTGATCCGGACGTCGGCGTTGGCCAGCACCAGCCGCCGGCCGGTGACCGCGTCGATGCCGGCCGCGGCCTCGGCGTCGAACAGCGACGGCAGCACCAGGTGCCGGGGCAGCAGCGGGCGGTTGGCGATCCGGCGCTGGTCGGGCAGCTGCCACTCGGAGGCCTCGGTGATCGCCGACGGGATGTTGCGGTGGTAGAGCAGCGAGGAGTCCGAGGAGAAGCCCTCCTCGCCCATCAGCTCCTCGAAGTACAGGTTGCCTTCAGGGTCGCGGTGCTGGGTGTGCCGCTTGTGCGGAACAGCTCCCACGCTGCGGTAGTGCGCCATCTGTCGGACTCCTTTGTCGCCGCTCGTGCACCCCAAACGTATCGCGCAGGGCTGACGAGGGTGTAGACGCGCCGTGCCGCTCGACCGCGTGCGCCCGTCGTGAGCCTAGGTGGGCCTAGGAGGGTCTAGGTGGGCCTAGGAGGGCCTAGGAGGGCAGCGGGGAGATCTTGCCGGTGACGTCAGGATCCGGCCGGGTGTCGGGCGCGAGCTCGGTCCGGCCGCCGATGTAGAGCCAGCCCCGCAGCTGCTCGCCGTCGCCGACCCCGATCACCCGGCGCACCTCGGCGAGCTCGATCGCCGGCCCGGTGCGCCACATGGCCGTCCAGCCGGCCTCGAACAGCACCAGCTGCAGGGTGCTGACCAGGGCGGCGGTGGCCGCCAGCTGCTCCCAATCAGGCACCTTCGGGTGCTCGACCGGGGTGCTGATGATGCTGAGCAGCAACGGGGCGCGCAGCGCCTTGGACGCCGTCCTGGCCGCTTCGGGGGTGCCCGGCGGGTCACCGAAGCCGGCTGCCATGGCGGCGCCGAGCCGGTCCCGGTCGCTGCCGCGCACCGTCACCAGCCGCCACGGCCGCAGGCCGGCATGGTCGGGGCTGTGCGCCGCCAACGCCAGGTAGCCGTAGAGCTCGGCGTCGGAGGGGGCGGCCTCGGTCACCGGGGCCGTGCTGCGGCGAAGCCGGACTGCGTCGATCAGTTCCATCCATGGTCCTTACTCCTCCGGGCCGCCCCGTTCGGCAGGCTCAGGTGGCAGTGCGCGGCCGCTCGGCGCACCCACTCGACCACGCAGCCTAAACGCCTGCCGGCCCACCGGACGTGGGGCAGGCTGTGATAGGCCTCTCCAGCCCTGGCTGGCTAGTCTGGCGTTCGTGAACGACGACATGGTTGCGGCCTTTCGACCAGATCTGCGTGGTCCGGACGCCGACCTGTTGCGGCACGTCCTGGGGCATTACCCGACCGGCGTCGCGGTGATCACCGCGCACACCGAGCACGGCCCGGTGGGCATGGCGATGAACTCCTTCACCTCGCTGTCGCTGCAGCCGCCGCTGGTGCTGTTCTGCCCGGCCGCCTCCTCAGCCACCTGGCCGGTGCTGCGCGAGGTCGGCAGCATCGCGATCAACGTGCTGTCGGCGGGGCAGGAGGCGGTCAGCCGCCGGTTCGCCGCCAAGGCCGTGGACCGGTTCAGCGGGGCGTCCTGGTCGGTCGGTGAGAACGGCGCGCCGCTGCTGCACGACGCGCTGGGCTGGCTGGAGTGCACCGTCCAGAGCGAGTCCGAGGCCGGTGACCACACCGTGGTGATCGCCGAGATCGAGCGGATGAACGTGCACTGGGAGATCACCGAGCCGCTGGTGTTCTTCCGCGGCAGGTACTACCAGGGGATGGTCGAAGCGGTCGAGTCAGAGATCGCGTCAGCTGAGGAAGTGCGCTGACTCGGCCGACTCTTCCAACGCGTCCATCGCGCTCTGGATCCGCGGCACCGACACCGGGTAGGCCGTGCCCAGCTTCTGGGCGAACAGGCTGACCCGCAGCTCCTCGATCATCCAGCGCAGCTCGGCCACGCCGTCAGCATCCTCACCGAGCTTGGCGCGCAGCTCGGCCAGGTCGCGGCAGACCACCTCGACCTGGGCCTGGCGGTCCCGGTCGCGGGCCAGGTTGCCGGGCGCGTCGGTGAGCCGCTGGGTCATCGCCCGCAGGTAGCGCCGCAGTTGCGGCAGCTGGGCCGCGCCGGTGTCGGTGACGAAGCCGGCGTAGATCAGGCCGTCCAGCTGGGCCCGGACGTCGGCTGCCACCGGTTTCAACGCCGGGGTGGTGCACGCCTCCAGCGCGACCTCCACCTCGTGCGCCGCGGCCATCACCTTCTCCACGACGGCCACGATGCCGGCCGCGGTGGCCGGCAGCTCGGCGCTGACCTGCTTGCGCAGTTCGAGAAAGCCGGCCCGGTCCCAGCGCGGGCCGCCGGCCGCCGTCATCAGCTGGTCCACCGCGGCCGCGACGCAGTCGGCCAGCAGCGCGGCCGGCGAGCCGTGCGGGGTCCGGCTCAGGGTCAGCCGCTGCTGCAGGCTCAACCCCCGGATCAGGTGCTTGACCGGCGAGGGCACGGTGTTGACCAGCAGCTGCCGGGTGCCGGCCCACATCTGGCGCCGCTGCTTGGCCGCCGAGTCCAGCACCCTGATCGCGACCCGGTCGCCCTCGGCCACCAGCGCCGGGTAGCCGGTGACCGGGTAGCCGGCGACCTCGCGCCGCACCGAGCGGGGCAACTCGTCGAAGTCCCAGTCGGCCAGCCGGTCGCGGGCCAGGTCGGCGGTGACGCTTTCCAGGGTCGCGGTGACGGCCGGGGCGAACCGGGCCTGCAGCTCGGCCAGGTCCTTGCCCTGACCCAGCACCGCCCCCTGCTCGTCGAGCACCTGGTAGGTCGGGCGCAGGTGCACGGGCAGCTTGTCCAGGTCCCAGGCGTCCTCGGGGATGTCGACGGCCCGCAGCTGGCGCAGCTCGGCGCTCAGCACCTTGGTCAGCCGGGCCGCCGAGCCGCCGACGTCCTCGGGCAGCGCCGCGACCAGGGCCGCCGCGGTGTCGGGCACCGGGACCACCGAGCGCCGCAGCTGCTTGGGCAGGGTGCGCAGCAGCGCGGTCACCAGTTCGGTCCGCAGCCCGGGCACCTGCCAGTCCAGGCCGGCGGCGGTGGCCTCGTTCAGCACCGGCAACGGGATGCCCACCGTGACGCCGTCGGTGGCCGCGCCCGGCTCGAAGCGGTAGCTCAGCTCCAGCTGGTAGTCACCCGAGCTCCACCGGTCCGGGAACTGCTCGGCCGAGATCGACTCCGCGCCGGGCCGGACCAGCTGGCTGGTGGACAAGTCGAGCAGGTCCGGTTGTGAGTGGCGGGCCTTCTTCCACCAGGCGTCGAAGTGCCGCCCGGTGACCACTGAGGCGGGGATCCGCTGGTCGTAGAAGGCGAACACCGACTCGTCATCGACCATGATGTCGCGGCGGCGGGCCCGGTTCTCCAGGTCCTGCACCTCTTCCACCAGGGCCCGGTTGGCGGCGAAGAAATGGTGCCGGGTCTGCCAGTCGCCCTCGACCAGGGCGTGCCTGAGGAACAGCTCCCGGCACAGCTCGGGCTCGATAGCGGCGTAGCCGACCTTGCGGGCCACCACCAGCGGCACCCCGTACAGGGTGACCCGCTCGTAGGCCATCACCGCGCCCCGGTTGCGCTCCCAGTGCGGCTCGCTGTACGTCCGCTTGACCAGGTGCGGGGCCAGCTCCTCGGCCCACTCGGGTTTGATGCCGGCGTTCACCCGGGCCCACAGCCGCGACGTCTCGACCAGCTCGGCCGCCATCACGTAGTCCGGCTGCTTCTTGAACAGCGCCGAGCCGGGGAAGATCGCGAACCGGGCGTTGCGGGCCCCGAGGTAGTCGCGGCGGGCGGGGTCCTTGAGGCCGATGTGGGACAGCAGGCCCGACAGCAGGCTGCGGTGCACCTGCTCCTCGTCGGCCGGCTGGTCGCCGATCCGGACGCCCATCCCCTTGACGATCTGGCGGAGCTGGCCGAACAGGTCCTGCCACTCCCGGATCCGCAGGTAGTTGAGGTACTCGGTCCGGCACATCCGGCGGAACTGGCTGGAGGACAGCGACTCCTGCTGCTCGCGGACGTGCCGCCACAGGTTGAGGTAACCGGCGAAGTCCGACTTCGGGTCGGCGAACCGGGCGTGCTGCTGGTCGGCGGCCTGCTGGTGCTCGACCGGGCGTTCCCGCGGGTCCTGGATGGACAGCGCCGCGGCCAGCACCAGCACGTCGCGCACGCAGGCCCGCCGGTCGGCTTCGATGATCATGCGGGCCAGCCGCGGGTCCACCGGCAGCTGGGCGATCTGGCGTCCCAGCTCCGTGAGTTTGGGTTGCTTGGGCTGTTGCTGTTGCGCGCCCGGCTTCCCGGCGGTCTGCAGCGCGCCGAGTTCGGTGAGCAGCCCGATGCCGTCGGCGATCTGGCGCGGGTCGGGCGGGTCGAGAAAGCCGAACTGCTCGACCGGGCCGAGTTCGAGCGAGGCCATCTGCAGGATCACCGAGGCCAGGTTGGTGCGCAGGATCTCGGGGTCGGTGAACTCCGGGCGGGACTCGAAGTCCTCCTCCGAGTACAGCCGGATGCAGATGCCTTCCGAGGTCCGCCCGCAGCGGCCGGCCCGCTGGGTGGCCGACGCTCGCGAGATCGCCTCGATCGGCAGCAGCTGGACCTTGGTGCGCTGGCTGTAGCGCGAGATCCGGGCGGTGCCCGAGTCGATCACGTACTTGATGCCGGGCACCGTCAGCGACGTCTCGGCGACGTTGGTGGCCAGCACCACCCGCCGGCCGCGGTGGCCGGCGAACACCCGGTGCTGCTCGGCGGCCGAGAGCCGCGCGTACAGCGGCAGCACCTCGGTGTCAGGCAGCTTCAGGGCGTTGATCGCGTCGGCGGTGTCACGGATCTCGCGCTCCCCGGACAGGAACACCAGCACGTCACCGGCCGGCTCGCGGCGCAGCTCGGTGAGCGCGTCGCAGATCGCGGTGACCTGGTCGCGGTCCTCGTCGTCGGATTCGGGGTCGACGATCGGGCGGTACCTGACCTCGACCGGGTAGCTGCGTCCGGACACCTCCACCACCGGCGCCTCATCGAAGTACTCGGCGAAGCGCTGCGGGTCGATGGTGGCCGAGGTGATGATCAGCTTCAGGTCGGGCCGGCGGGGGAGCAGTTGCTTGAGGAAGCCCAGCAGGAAGTCGATGTTGAGGCTGCGCTCGTGCGCCTCGTCGATGATGATCGTGTCGTAGGCGCGCAGCATCCGGTCGCGCTGGATCTCGGCCAGCAGGATGCCGTCGGTCATCAGCTTGACCAGGCTGGTGTCGCTGACCCGGTCGGTGAACCGGACCGCGAAGCCCACCGTCGCGCCCACCTCGGTGCCCAACTCGTCGGCGACCCGCTCGGCGACCGCGCGGGCGGCGATCCGCCGGGGCTGGGTGTGCCCGATCATGCCCTTGACGCCGCGGCCGAGTTCCAGGCACAGCTTCGGGATCTGGGTGGTCTTGCCCGAGCCGGTCTCGCCGGCCACCACGACCACCTGATGCTCGCCGATCACTTTCAGCAGGTCCTCGCGGCGCTGGCTTACCGGCAGGTCTTCCGAGTAGCTGATCTCCGGCACGGCGGCCCGGCGCTGGGCGAGCCGGTGCTCGGCCCGCTCGACGTCTTTGGCGAGCGCTTGTACTCGGTCGGGGCTTGAGCTGCTGCCGGCCAGCCGGCGGCCCAGCTGGTGCCGGTCGCGGGGGCCCAGCTCGTCGATCCGGCGGGTCAGCTCGCGGACCTGCTCGGCCGTTGCCGGGGTAGCGGCGGCGGCACGTTCGGACTTCGGCCGCTCAGACTTCGGTCGGTCCGACCTCGGGTGCTTGGATTTCGAATCCTCGGATTTTGGCTGTTCGGTCCTAGGCCGGCGGGACGGTCCTGACCGCCGTGGCCGGGGTGGCCGGGACGGCTCGGGCGGCTGCGCTGGCGAGGACATGTGATTTCCCAGCGTAGTGCCGCTAGATGAAGGTTTTTCCGAGACTGCGGGCGGCGTCCGCCACCGCAGGGTGGTTGACATCCAGGAAATCCCAGTCGACCAACTTGTGGATGGGGGCCTCTCCGCGGCTGTACCAAAGTCCGTAGACGGTCCAGTGTGGGCGTTGAAATGACCACCACTGAACGCCGGCCCACTGGCGGGCACCGGTGTCCTCACTCTCCTTGAAGATGTCCAGCGCCCAGGATTGAGTAACCGCACGGCGGCGGGCGATGACCTGGGTTGGACGAAGCCGGCGCTCGTAAAGAGCCTTGGGGTCGTCGAGGTCAAGCAGGTTGGCGGAGTCGGGAAGTTCGAAGATGCCTAATACCCGCAGTGCGTTCGGTAATGCTGGGAGTTCAAACATGTCATCGCCCCACGTGGTGAGGTCTCCGAAAACCTCGCCCACTGCCGCCTCGGGGGTCGCAGCGAAGTACCACGTGTCGTATGAGGCCGGGTTGTCGAGACGGCCTTGTCCTTGGGGCTTGTGGAGATACTCGGGATGGCCTGGCTCGCCTGGCAGGGCGTCCTCGTCAAAGGGAAACACTCGATATACAAGCATTGCGGTCAGCCGAACGCGCCGGCAGAGGCGGCATCGAGCGAAGCGATGACGTCAGCGGACCCTCTCGTTTTCACAACGTCGATCGGCCGGGCGCCATCGAGGTAGGAGTTGCTGCTGTACAGCCAGTCGATCGCCACCCGCTCGGGAAACAGCATCAGTGCGCGGGTGAGGACGTGATCGAGGTCGACAAGATTGCGCGCTGCGTCAGGGCCAGGACTCTCCTCGCCGCTTCGCCACCTGGTCGGCTGGCTTCGCGAGACACCGATGAGACGCGCCAGCTCAGCACTTCCGAGATGATCGGCGAGGAACGCAGTGCGTTCTTGGGCGAGGGGGGTCTTTGCTGGCGTACTGGCTTGCCCGGTGGGCGTACGTCGTTTCCGGGGGACTGGCTTAGTCGACTTAGGCTCTTTCAAGTCGATCCGAACATCACCGGAGCCCTCTAGCGCGGCTATGGGGAGGGCCGCAATGTATTCGACGAGTTCGTGGAGACTCGCCCGCATCCGTGCTAGCTCGTCCATTTCTACAGTGCCAGGCACGTCGCTTTGTGGGAGGACGGGCTCAGCCGAGCTTTCCGTAGCGCTCATTAGGTTAGAGTACCCCAACGAATTCGTTGGGCGGTAGCACAACGCGAGGCCCAAGTGAAGGATGCACTAGCTTGGTGCGCAGATATGAAGGAGCCAATGTGGCAGACCGGCCTCGATTCCTTGCCGCGGTGCCGGCGCTGGCGGTCTCCGATGAGCGGCGCGCGGTCGCGTTCCTGCAGGACGCGCTGGGGTTCACAGAGCTGCGGCACGAGGGCCGCGGCCTGGGCATCCTGCGGCGGGACCAGGTCGAATTGCATGTGTGGGTGGCCGACGGCAGCGCCCCGGGCGCGGAGCGGCACCTGGCGGGCAGCGTCTCCTGCCGGATCGAGGTCACCGGCGTGGACGAGCTCTATCGGCACTGCCGCGAGCTCGGGGTGGTCCATCCCAACGCCCCGTTGAGCGAGAAGCCGTGGGGGACGCGCGAGTTCGCGGTCCTGGACCCGGACAACAACCTGATCGCGCTGTACGAGCGGACCGCTGACTGACTGTGCGAGGCTCTGCAGGTGGCCGGCTTCCGAATGCGTAACCCTCCGCCCTACGCTGACTACTTGCACGAGCCGACCTGGCAGGTGGGTCTGGAGATGTGCGACGGGGTGCTGAACCGCAACGTCGACGACCTCACCCCTGAACTGCTGGCCCGCTACCTCCGCTGGATGACCGACGAGGCGCGACTGCTGATCGCCGCCCTTGAGGAACGCGGGGTTGAGTTTCCTGAAGACTGAATTCGGACGAAGAGGGGCTTCGCCATGACAGGCCTGTCTCAGCGGCCCGGTGACTGGATCGTCGGGTGGGCCGCCTTCATCTGCGGCGCTATCGGCCTGGTGACCGGCCTGGTGTGGGGCCTGACCGTCTACGTTCCGACCGCCTGGGCCGCGGCGTTCGAAGTCGGCATTCCCGCCGCAGTCCTCGGGGTCGTCATCGGGCTCGGCATCGTCGGCGTGCGCGGCATCGTGCGGTGGATTCGCGCGCGTTCCGCGTAGGCCGGCGTCAGCCGCCTATATGACGGATCATGAAGTCGCGGTTGGTGTCGCGGCCGCCTTCGGGGTCTCGCGCGACGGTCGTGTCGTGAGTCTCTACGGTGTCTTCCAACCTCACGCGCTCAGGCAGCCGCTTGAAGCGCTGGGAGTCCGGCGCCGGCTCGGCGACGGCGTCTCGTTCATCCTCACCCATGCTCGGATTATGCGCCCTGGTGCGGATGTTCAGCTCGCTTCTAGGGTCGAATCAAGGCTGCCCGCCCAGGATGAGGACTGTCCCGCCACCACGATGGGAGATCGAGATGAGCACGGTGATCATGCAGGCAGTGGTGTCGGTCGATGGCTACATCGCCTACGACGACGACCTGCCGGGCCACTTGTTCGACTGGTACGGCAACGGTGACGTTGAGCTATTGCCGGGCCTGCGGGTGTCCCAGGCGTCAGCCGATTACGTCCGACCGTTCTGGGAGGACATCGGGGTGATCGTGATGGGCAGGCACCTGTTCGACTTCGTGAACGGGTGGGAGGGCCGGCCGCCGACCGGCGAGCACGTTGTGGTGGTGTCGCACCGGCCGAAGCCGGAGGGCTGGCACCCCGAGGCGAAGTACCACTTCGTCGACTCCGTCGAGAAGGGGATCGCCAAGGCCAAGGAGCTGGCCGGCGAGCGGCTGGTCTGCGTCACCGCCGGGAAGGTCGCCGCGCAGGCGCTCGCGGCCGGACTGGTCGACGAGATCGCGATGGACGTCGCCCCCGTCGTGCTGGGCACGGGCAAGCGGTTCTTCGGCGACTACGCGGGGACGATGCTGCTGAGTGACCCCGTGCAGGTGGTGCAGGGCAACCGGGTACTGCACGTGCGCTACCGCGTCGAGGGGCCGGCGGAACCATCCGCGACGGACTGACAGCGTCGTCCAGGTCGGCGTGGTTGGTGAGTGGGTGCGCGAGCCCACGACAGTGCACCGGATCACAGGGTCGTCACCTGCGCGAACCTTGCTTAACCGCGTCAGGCCACACTGGATGCATGGTTGAGGTAGATCCCGTCCGCTTCGAAGAGATGGTCGGCGAAGCGCTGGACGGGTTGCCCCCGAATCTGGGCAAGCTGATGCGCAACGTGGCGGTCGTCGTCGAACACGACCCCGGCCCACCGGGCCTGCTGGGGCTCTACCGCGGGATCCCGCTGACCGAGCGCACCAGCCAGTACTCCGGCGCGTTGCCCGATCAGATCACCATCTATCACGAGGCGATCTGCCTCATCTGCGACACCGAGGAAGACGTCGTGGAGGAGGTGCGCCGGACGGTGATCCACGAGGTAGGTCACCACTTCGGCATCGACGACGATCGCCTGCACGAGCTGGGCTGGTGAGTTCATCCACGTTGTGATGTGAGCCCACCGCGCCGCGCCAGCATGGAGCCAACTGCGTCCTGCTAGCAGCCGCGGACGCGCCACTCCTCAAGGTTTGGACGCAGTCGGTCGTCACATAGCCTGACGTAGCATCTTGTGCGCCCAAGCGGCGGTCCCGATTAGCGAGAGCCATAAAGTCAGCGTCTTGATTTGGCTGTTGGTCATTCAATTACCTCTTCCTGTTACATCGACTTCGCGGGCGGTCCGCAGATAACCAGCATGACCTACCGCCTTGCCACAACCGCGCTCTTCATTGGGGGGTTAGCCTTAGTGCATGCCACGTCAAGATCGACTTCCCATCGCGGTGGCTACTGTTGATGTCCAGCTGTCAGAGTGGGCGGCCAGCCAGGGTCTCCTTGTGAGTGCAGGCAAAGTGAACCGCTGGCGTCGCGCTGGCTTGGTACCGGAGCCGACGCGGTTGGGCAATCGCCCGCCCGGAGCAGCACCGGGTAAACGGCCGCGCACCTATTCATCGGTGGAGAGAGATACCGCGGAACAGGTTGTTGCCTTCCTTTCCACCCATGCACGACGTGGCCGATCGTTGGACGACTTAGCGTTGCTAATTTTTGCGGCTGGTCTAAGGGTGACGCGAGACGCCCTGGTCAAAGCACTACGTCATCAGGTCGCACGTATGCGGATGCTCGTCGATAACCTCCTGCTGCCAGCGCCGGTCGAAGCTGACCCAGACTTCAGTGAGGTATCCTCGCGAGCGCTTGCTTCGGCCACAAGATCAATCGACGTTAACAATGATTTCGCCCGCTGGGTTCGCAGGCTTATAGGGAAATCCGGCAGGCCACACACTGATGACGAATTGCATATGGTGATGACCGCTCTGATCGGAACAGCTCAGGGCGAGCCGCCTGAAGAGCACGACGTGGAAGCACTGAGTTCGTTGCTGACCGCTTTTGGCGGCCACGGGCTGTTGGAGTCAATTAACGACGGCGTGCCACCGGTCTTAGCCAGCCTCGACGAGTGGCGCACGGCGTTAGAAACAAGCGTGCAGGACCAATTCGATTTGCCGTCAGACATTACTCTAGGCGAGCTGGAGCAGGCTCGTACCCTGTGCACGAACCTCGGCTTGATCATGTCGCTCGTTCCGCGCGAGTCCATGCACTATCTCGGCGGGCCGGCACTCACGTCGCTCTGGCAACCAGACAACCCTCAGCGACTTGCGCAGATCCTCATATGGGCGGTTAATGCACAACGAGCTGGCCGGATTGACGCCGAGCCGATGTTCGCTGCCGCACGAGAAGTTGGTTGGTTGCCCCCGAACGAGTAGCTCTCCCGTAGGTCGCTCGGTGGCGTTACATAGCTCGACGTTCATGGCAGTCTTGGGGAATGCCAGAGACGAAGCGCTTCGACCTACCCAGCGGCGCGTCTTACGTGTGGCATGAGGATCAACCTATCGGTCGTGGCGGGTTCTCCGTTGTGTACGAGGGTGAAGCGGGCGATGGGACGCGTGTGGCGGTAAAGGTCATTCGCGTGGTCGATGACGGGACAAGTAACTGGTACACGAACGCGAAGTCTTTTGGTCGCGAGATCGACATTGCGCGTCGATTGGCCAAGGTGGAAGTGGGGCATTTGATGCCACTGTTGGACAATTTTATGCCTAATCCTCAGCAAATCGTATTAGTGATGCCCAGAGCGGATTTCAGCCTAGCTGCTCGCCTACGGGATGCCGGACCACTCAGCGAAATTGAGACGCGGCTGCTTCTCTTAGACTTGATGGCCGGCGTGGAGGAACTGGCGCAAGCGTTCATCGCACATCGCGATATCAAACCGCTGAACGTTTTGCGTTGGCGTGACCGATGGGTGCTAGCGGACTTTGGTATCTCGAAGGGACTCAACGACAGCACCGGATCACATACGTGGGTGGGCCATGGGTCCCAGCAATACTGGGCACCAGAGCTATTCGACGCAGAACCTGCTTCGTTGCAGTCGGATCTATACGCAGCAGGCTGCACCGCGTTAGAGGCGTTGATGGGCCATTCTCCGTTTCCATTGCAAGGGGCCGCACACGCGCATCGATTCGAGATTCCTGCAATACCGATATTGGCGGATGCTGCGCTTGATCGAGCGTTACGAATGCTGTTGGCGAAAAATCCAAACGGCAGGCCGGAGGACCCCCGGCAAGTGCGTCAGATCCTCAGCCCGCCGACGGCTATTACTGACCTTCAAAAGAGCCTGCAGCGAATCGTATCGCGATCGGCCGCGAGAGCCCAAGAAGCGGAGGTTCTTGCCCGGATGAGTCAGCAGAGCGAGCAAAATCAAGAGAATGGATTAGCGCGATGGGCGGCGATTTGGGATGACATAGTTGAGTTGGCACAGCACGTAGTCCCAGACGCTACGGCGATGGTTCAGCCACCCAACTGGTTCTTGAATATTGGGGACGCTAGATTGAGCGTCTCGTTGACCTCTCCGGTAAAGGGTGTCGGTGACCTGATCGGAGAGATTAGCGTGCGGCATTATGACCATCAGCGCGTTGATCTGCTGATCGCTGGGAATTTGCGGTGCGTCGTGTCCGGGGGAAGTTCGTCGTGGGAGCTACTCACCTTTAGCCGAAATGACATGGCTAGAGGTGCGCCCCGATTGCGCGAGCCGGTCAACGGTGCTGAGGGAACCGGTGTGCCGCTGAGCGCGCTGGAGGACCTGCTATTGCAGGTGGACTCCCCTAAGATCGGTATGCATTACCCGGTGGTTCAGGTGCACCGGCAGAATTTGACCGGTGAGGCGATTGTGGCGATGTTCGTCGCTGAGGTAGACGCACTGGAGGCCTAGCTAGGCTATTCGCCGCCATCAAGAGCGACAGGGCCATTCCAACCGTTGTCAGCGATCTGCTGCCAGTGACGCCAGCGGTCTTGGACATACTGCTTACGCTCGGGCGTCCATAGCAACGTCTTTTTAATTGGTGAGGGGTCGCGTGCGACTTTGGCAACGTGCATTGTGCACGGTCCTGTGGTGAAACTCGGAGGAACGGCGTGCAGTTCCACGCCATGTTTATTCATCGAGAGCGTGACGAAGTCCTTTAGCGCATATCGGGGTTTAAGTGAGTCGAAAGTCATTGAAAGCTCATCGGATTTATTGCCTTGATCTCGTTGACGGCGTAGGTCGTCAGCATCCAGATGGATCCTGGCGGACGGGTCGAACTCGCGAGCGCGACCGTAGATAAGTATGTAGATAGGAAGCAGTTGTTTGTTTGAGTACTCATTGCCAACATATTGTTCGCGAAAGATCATTTGGTTCGGCGGTTGGCTGAACCAGTCGCGCCACTTGTTAATCTGGCTGCGTGCGTGAGTCAGTTCCGCTGTGGGGTCACCCTTGCTGGTGAACCAGGCGCGGTCAGGCTTCTCGATCTCGATGCAGATCGGAGTAAGCAAGGAAGTTGAGCGGGTAATCCACATGAAGTCGGGACGCTGGTCGCGGTTAAGACCTTTGAGCGGTACCTCACGGAATACGCCATCGAGATGAGGTCCATGATGACCGCCGGGCCCAGCATCACCGTCGCCCCCCGGTAACAAGACAGGATGAGATTCAAGAAACTCTTGCACTGTCAACTCGGATGGCCCAGATGCGAGAAGGCTCCGCCATTCTTTAACGAGCCATCGCTCGTAGTCCGGCCACGGAGTGGGCAACGGCCGGGCTGGGTCGAGGTCTGCACACAGCGTCTGCAACTGCTCTCCTACCGTGCCTGATTAGTCGTCGTGGCAAGTAATTGCCTGCCGGCCACTGGCCGTCCTAACAATATTTGAACCTACTAGCGGTACGACTTACGAACCGTTTGTACTATTCGCGCACCTGTTTTAGCTTGCACTATTCAATCTCCTGACGCGCTGTATCCTACGTAACCTTGACTACCAACCGCGGGCGCGCCACTCGGCTAGGTGTGGCCGCTCGGCCCCGAGAGTCGAGTCGTTGCCGTGGCCGGGGTAGAACCACACCTCGTCGTCGTAGGCGTCGAAGACCCGCCGCTCCAGGTCGTCCATCAACGAGTTGAAGTCCTTCGGCGACCCCGTCTTCCCAGGCCCGCCGGGAAACAGCGAGTCGCCGGTGAACAGGTGCTGCGAGCCGTCCGGGTCGCGGTAGTAAAGCGCCACCGAGCACGGAGTGTGCCCGCGCAACACGATCACCCGCAGCTCGGCGTCGCCGACATGCACGGTGTCGCCATGCTCCAGCCGCCGGTCGGTGGGCACCGGGATGCCGCGAGCGTCATCAGCACCGGCCATCGTCCGGGCCCCGGTCTGGGCCACCACGCCGGCCAGCGCCTGCCAGTGGTCGGGGTGCTTGTGGGTGGTCAGCACCGCCGAGGCGGTCTCGCCGCCCAGCCGGACCAGGTCCAGCAGCCGGCCCGGCTCGGCCGCGGCGTCGATCAGCAGCGCCTGGCCGCTGGCCCGGCACCGCAGCAGGTAGGCGTTGTTGGACATCGGCCCCACCGCGAGTTTGGCGATGCTCAGCCCGGTCAGCTCGCGGGTGTCCACCTCGCCGCCGACGCTCACCTCACCCGTGTACGTCATTCTCGGATCACCGGAAGCTCCTCAGTAATGGGATCGGTCAACACCTGCACGGAGGCGTCCGGCAGCTTGGACAGCACGGTCTTGACGTAATCCTCCACCGCTGCCTGCCGGCCGACATCTCGGCCGAGGTGCTCCGACATCAGCCACCGGTGCTCGGCGATCTCGTAGAACAGCTCCGCGTCGGGCATCTTGGCGCGCAACCGGGGCGGCACCATCGACAGCACGCCGTAGAACTTCTCGTCCAGCCACCGTCGCGCCGCCAGGTCCTCGGGGATGTCGTGCTCGACGCCCTCGATCCATTTTGCGCGGAACCTGGCCAGGTCCGACAGGATCTGGCGTGCCTGGTTCTCCTGCACCCGCAGCCCGGTGAGGGCGTACACCCGGCGCTGATGGTGGCCCGGCTCGACGATGTGGGTCTCGAACCGCAGCTTGCGGCCGGCGTCCTCGGTCCGGATGCCGATCTCGGAGACGTCGAAGCCGAGCGAGTTCAGCCGCCGGACCCGTTCCTCGATGCGGTAGCTCTCGGCGGTGGGGTAGACCTGGTCGTCGGTCAGCTCGGTCCACAGCTGGTCATAGCGCGGCTGCAAGCCCTGGGCCGTCTCGATCGGGTCGTCGTCGAGGGAGAGGTAGCCGCCGGCCTGCAGGTCCATCAGCTCACCGGCGATGTTCTCGGTGGCGATGGTCAGGTCGTGCTCCCGCTGGCCGCGCGACAGCTGCGGGTGCTTCTCACTGGTCTCGGCGTCCACCAGGTAGGCGGCCAGCGCGCCGGCGTCGCGGCGGAACAGCGTGTTCGACAGCGAGCAGTCACCCCAGAAGAAGCCGGTCAAATGCAGCCGAACGAACAGCTGGGCGAGGGCGTCCAGCAGCCGGGAGCGCAGGTCGGGCAGCGACCGCTCGGTGAACAGCGACCGGTAGGGCAGCGAGTACGGCAGGTGCTTGGTGATCAGCAGGCCGTCCAGGTGGTGGCCGTCGTGGTCGCTGCGGTCCAGCACGGTGCCGAAGGCGTCCACCACCGGCACCGAGGCCTCGGCCAGCTCGCGCAGCAGGTGATGCTCGCGAGTCACGTAGCGCTCGGTGGCCTCCTTGATCGCGAAGATCTGGTTGTGCGCCCGGATGAAGCGCACCACGTGCCGGGAGATGCCGCGCGGCACCTGCACCAACCGGGGGTCGGTCCACTCCTCCAGCGGCTTGTCGAAGGGCAGATCGAGCAGCTCGGTCGCGGCCCCGAGCGTGATGATCGTGTAGTTGCCCATGACACTCAGAAGCGTAGTGCCGGACAGCCTCGTGCCGCTCCGGCCCGGCGCCGGAGGCTGGCGCTACGGTGTCAGCCATGCCTGTGCGCTCCCTGGAAGAGATCGTCGAGACCGGTTGGGCCGGGGCATTGGAGCCGGTGGCCGGCGAGGTCCGGGCGATGGGGGACTTCCTGCGGGCCGAGCTCGCCGCCGGCCGGTCCTACCTGCCGGCCGGCGAGCACGTGCTGCGGGCCTTCAGCCAGCCCTTCGAGGACGTCCGGGTGCTGATCGTGGGCCAGGACCCGTACCCGACGCCCGGGCACCCGGTGGGCCTGTCGTTCTCGGTGGCCCCGGACGTCCAGCCGGTGCCGCGCTCGCTGCAGAACATCTACCGCGAGCTGCGCGACGACCTGGGCGTGCCGATCCCGTCCAACGGCGACCTGACGCCCTGGACCAGGCAGGGGGTGCTGCTGCTCAACCGGGTGCTGACCGTCCAGCCGGGCAAGTCGGGCTCGCACGCCGGCAAGGGCTGGGAGCGGGTGACCGACCAGGCCGTCCGGGCGCTGGCGGCACGGGACCAGCCGCTGGTGGCCATCCTGTGGGGACGGCAGGCGCAGTCGCTGGAGCCGCTGCTGTCCGACGCCGACTGCCTGAAGTCGGTGCACCCGTCGCCGCTGTCGGCCAGCGGCGGGTTCTTCGGCTCCCGCCCGTTCAGCCGGGCCAACGAGCTGCTGGTCAAGCGGGGCGGCAAACCGGTCGACTGGCAACTGACCTAGCCTGCAAACTGACTTGGCCCGGGCGACCCGGCCCGTGCGCCAGGCGTTTGCACCGGCCGGAGCGCTGGCCGGCAGCGCGATGTCGTAGCCCGCCATTACTCTTTCCAGTGCACGCCGCGCACCTCTGAGATTGGTGACGGCCGGATCCCAGCAAGACCGCCTGCTGAACCAGAGAGAAGACTGTGGCTGACCGTTTGATCGTCCGTGGCGCCCGCGAGCACAACCTCAAGGACGTCCACCTCGACCTGCCCCGGGACGCGATGATCGTGTTCACCGGGCTGTCCGGCTCGGGCAAGTCCTCACTCGCCTTCGACACCATCTTCGCCGAGGGCCAGCGCCGCTACGTCGAGTCGCTGTCGGCCTACGCCCGGCAGTTCCTGGGCCAGATGGACAAGCCGGACGTCGACTTCATCGAGGGCCTGTCGCCGGCCGTCTCGATCGACCAGAAGTCGACCTCGCGCAACCCGCGCTCCACCGTCGGCACCATCACCGAGGTCTACGACTACCTGCGGCTGCTCTACGCCCGGATCGGGCACCCGCACTGCCCGATCTGCGGCGAGCCGATCAGCAAGCAGACCCCGCAGCAGATCGTCGACCGGGTACTCGAGATGCCCGAGGGCACCCGGTTCCAGGTGCTGGCCCCGGTGATCCGCGAGCGCAAGGGCGAGTACGTCGACCTGTTCGCCGACCTGCAGACCAAGGGCTACTCCCGGGTCCGGGTCGACGGCACCAACCACTCGCTCACCGAGCCGCCGACGCTGAAGAAGCAGGAGAAGCACACCATCGAGGTGGTGGTGGACCGGCTGACCGCCCGGGCCTCCAGCAAGCAGCGGATCACCGACTCGGTCGAGACCGCGCTCAGCCTGGCCGGCGGCATGGTGATCCTGGACTTCGTCGACCTGCCCGAGGACGACGCGCACCGCGAGCGCCGGTTCTCCGAGCGGCTGGCCTGCCCGAACGAGCACCCGCTGGCCATCGACGAGCTCGAGCCCAGGTCGTTCTCGTTCAACGCCCCGTTCGGCGCCTGCCCGGCCTGCACCGGCATCGGCACCCGCAAAGAGGTCGACCCCGAGCTGCTGGTGCCCGACCCGTCGCAGTCCATCGCCGGCGGCGCCATCGCCCCGTGGTCCAACGGCCAGAACAATGACTACTTCCTGCGGCTGCTCGAAGGCCTGGCCGACCAGGTCGGCTTCAGCGTGCAGACCCGGTGGGACCGGCTGCCGGCCCGCGCCCAGAAGGCCGTGCTGCACGGCAGCTCCGAGCAGGTGCACGTCCGGTACAAGAACCGGTACGGCCGCGAGCGCTCCTACTACGCCAGCTACGAGGGCGTGGTGCCCTGGCTGGAGCGCCGGCACGCCGAGACCGACAGCGACTGGAGCCGGGAGAAGTACGAGGGCTTCATGCGCGAGGTCGACTGCCCGACCTGCGGCGGCACCCGGCTCAAGCCCGAGATCCTGGCGGTCACGGTGGCCGGCAAGTCCATCGCCGAGGTCTGCGCCCTGTCGATCGGCGAGGCCGCGAAGTTCCTGGCCGGCCTGCGGCTGACCGAGCGCGAAGAGATGATCGCCGTCCGGGTGGTCAAGGAGGTCAACTCGCGGCTCGGCTTCCTGGTCGACGTGGGCCTGGACTACCTGTCGCTGAACCGGGCCGCGGCCACCCTGGCCGGCGGCGAGGCCCAGCGGATCCGGCTGGCCACCCAGATCGGGGCCGGCCTGGTCGGGGTGCTCTACGTCCTGGACGAGCCCTCGATCGGCCTGCACCAGCGCGACAACCGCCGGCTGATCGACACCCTGATCCGGCTGCGCGACCTGGGCAACACCCTGATCGTGGTCGAGCACGACGAGGACACCATCCGGGCCTCCGACTGGATCGTCGACATCGGCCCGCAGGCCGGCGAGCACGGCGGCCAGGTGGTGGTCTCGGGCACCCTGGATGACCTGCTGGCGTCCAAGGACTCGATCACCGGCAGCTACCTTTCCGGTCGCCGGACGATCGAGGTGCCGGTGATCCGCCGTCCGGTCGCCCCGGGCCGCGAGCTGCTGGTCGAAGGCGCCCGCGAGCACAACCTGCGCAACATCGACGTCAGCTTCCCGCTCGGGGTGTTCGTCGCGGTGACCGGCGTGTCCGGCTCGGGCAAGTCCACCCTGGTCAACGACATCCTGTACGCGACGCTGGCCAACAAGATCAACGGCGCGAAGATGCCGCCCGGCCGGCACCGGCGGGTCACCGGCGTGGAGCAGCTCGACAAGGTGGTCGGGGTCGACCAGTCACCGATCGGTCGCACCCCGCGGTCCAACCCGGCCACCTACACCGGTGTCTTCGACCACGTCCGCAAGCTGTTCTCCGAGACCACCGAGGCCAAGGTCCGCGGCTACCTGCAGGGCCGGTTCTCCTTCAACGTCAAGGGCGGCCGGTGCGAGAACTGCGCCGGCGACGGCACCATCAAGATCGAGATGAACTTCCTGCCCGACGTCTACGTCCCGTGCGAGGTGTGCAAGGGCGCCCGGTACAACCGGGAGACCCTGGAGGTGCACTACAAGGGCAAGACGATCTCCGAGGTGCTCGACATGCCGATCGAGGAGGCGGCCGAGTTCTTCAAGCCGATCTCGAAGATCGCCCGGCACCTGGAGACCCTGGTGGACGTGGGGCTGGGCTACGTCCGGCTCGGGCAACCGGCGCCCACCCTGTCCGGCGGCGAGGCGCAGCGGGTCAAGCTGGCCAGCGAGCTGCAGAAGCGCTCCACCGGGCGCACCATCTACGTGCTCGACGAGCCCACCACCGGGCTGCACTTCGAAGACGTCTCCAAGCTGCTCGCGGTGCTGCAGTCCCTGGTCGACAAGGGCAACTCGGTGATGGTGATCGAGCACAACCTCGACGTCATCAAGACCGCCGACTGGGTGATCGACATGGGTCCCGAAGGCGGTTCCGGCGGCGGCACCGTGGTGGCCCAGGGCACCCCGGAGGACGTGGCGCGGGTGCCCGGCTCCTACACCGGGCAGTTCCTGGCCACCATCCTGGCCGACCGGCTGGAATCCGAGGCCGCCGGCAAGCGGCCCGCCGGGCCGGCCCGCAAGGTGCGCCAGCCGGTCGCCGCGGCCAGCAACGGCTCGGCGCCGGCGAAGCGGGCGGTGGCCAAGGTTGCCAAGACCACGGCTGCCAAGGCAACGGCCGCCAAGGCAACGGCCAACACCGGCACGGCCGGCAAGGCAACGGCCAACACCGGCACGGCCGGCAAGAGCACCGCTGCCAAGACCACGGCTGCCAAGGCAACGGCCAAAGCCGGCGCTGCCAAGACCACCGCCAAGACCGGAACGCGGGCGACCGGCACGGTTCGCAAGACCGCTGTCCGGCCGCCGAGCGCTGACGGCTACTAAAGCGCCGTCGGCTTCTCCAGACCCGATTTCCATCCCGGCTAACTAGGCTCTACTCGTGGCTGACCCGTCCTCATACCGCCCGGCTCCGGGCACGATTCCGGTCGAACCGGGCGTGTACCGGTTTCGGGACGGCACCGGCCGGGTCATCTACGTCGGCAAGGCCAAGAGCCTGCGGTCCCGGCTGAACTCCTACTTCGCCGACATCAGCGCCCTGCACCCGCGCACCCGGCAGATGGTGACCACGGCCGCCAGCGTCGAGTGGACCATCGTCAACACCGAGGTCGAAGCGCTGCAGCTGGAGTACAACTGGATCAAGGAGTTCGACCCCCGGTTCAACGTCCGCTACCGCGACGACAAGTCCTACCCGTCGCTGGCGGTCACCCTCAACGAGGAGTACCCGCGGCTGCAGGTGATGCGGGGGCCCAAGAAGCCCGGCGTCCGGTACTTCGGCCCGTACGCCCACGCCTGGGCGATCCGGGAGACCCTCGACCTGCTGCTGCGGGTGTTCCCGGCCCGCACCTGCTCCACCGGGGTGTTCAAGCGGGCCGGTCAGATCGGGCGGCCCTGCCTGCTCGGCTACATCGGCAAGTGCAGCGCGCCGTGCGTCGGGCGGGTCAGCGCCGCCGAGCACCGCGTCATCGTCGAGGACTTCTGCGACTTCCTGGCCGGCAAGACCGACACCATGATCCGCCGGCTCGAGCGCCAGATGGCCGAAGCCAGCAGCAACCTCGAGTTCGAGCGGGCGGCCCGGCTGCGCGATGACCTCGGCGCGCTGCGCCGGTCCATGGAGAAGCAGGCGGTGGTGCTGACCGACGGCGCCGACGCCGACGTGGTCGCCTTCGCCACCGACGAGCTGTCCGCGGCCGTCCAGGTCTTCCACGTCCGGGGCGGCCGGGTGAGGGGCCAGCGCGGCTGGGTGGTCGACTCGACCGCCGGCCTCAACGACGAGTCCTCCGTCGGCGAGCTGGTGGAGCAGTTCGCCCTGCAGTTCTACGGCCAGGAGGACGCCGTCGTCCCCCGCGAGGTGCTGGTGCCGCAGCTGCCCGAGGACCACCAGGCGCTGGCCGAGCTGCTCAGCGAGCGGCGGGGCAGC
Organism: Jatrophihabitans sp.; assembly: GCA_036389035.1. Classification (NCBI taxonomy): domain Bacteria; kingdom Bacillati; phylum Actinomycetota; class Actinomycetes; order Jatrophihabitantales; family Jatrophihabitantaceae; genus Jatrophihabitans; species Jatrophihabitans sp. The sequence goes on along the minus strand of DASVQQ010000012.1, from coordinate 5,475 downwards.
CGGGTGTCGTTGCGGGTCCCGCAACGCGGTGACAAGCGGGCCCTGATGCAGACCGTCGAGCGCAACGCCGAGCAGGCGTTCATGCAGTACAAGCTGCGCCGGGCCAGTGACCTGACCGCCCGCTCGCAGGCGCTGGCCGAGCTGCAAGAAGCGCTCAGCATGCCCGATGCCCCTTTGCGCATCGAGTGTTTCGACATCAGCCACGTGCAGGGCACCAACGTGGTGGCCAGCATGGTGGTGTTCGAGGACGGCCTGGCCCGCAAGAGCGAGTACCGGCGGTTCACCATGCAGAGCAGCGGCGGCGACACCGACTGGATCGCCGAGGTGATCCGGCGCCGGTTCGCCCGCCAACTGCAGGAGCAGGCCGCCGAGCTGGCCGCCGCCCCCGACTGGCAGAGCGGGGCCCAGCCCAAGCCGGTCAAGCGCTTCGCCTACCCGCCGAACCTGGTGGTGGTCGACGGCGGCGCCCCGCAGGTGGCGGCCGCGCAGAACGTCCTGGCCGAGCTGGGCATCACCGACGTGACGCTGGTGGGCCTGGCCAAGCGGCTGGAAGAGGTGTGGGTTCCCGACGAGGACTACCCGGTGATCCTGCCGCGCGCCTCCGAGGCGCTGTACCTGCTGCAGCGGGTCCGGGACGAGGCGCACCGGTTCGCGATCACCTTCCACCGGCAGAAGCGGTCCAAGTCGATGACCGAGTCGGAGCTGCTCGGCATCGCCGGGCTCGGTCCGGCCCGCCGCAAGGCGCTGCTGGCCCGGTTCGGATCGCTGCGGCAACTGCGCGCGGCCTCCGTCGAGGAGATCGCGCAGGTGCCCGGCTTCGGCCCCGAACTGGCCCAACGGGTAGCCGAAGCGTTGGTTGCCAACGCCGCTGACCGCGAGCCTGCCGTCAACATGGCCACCGGCGAGGTAGTCAGCTAGCACAATCAGCGCGTACCCCCGATCCCGACGTCCCGATCCCCACGTCCTCACCCGTCCCGACCCCGTCCCGATCCGCGTCCCCCGCACGATCGACCGTTACCTAGAAGGAGCCTTCTTGATGGCCAGCGCAGAGCGCGGCGCACTGGAGACGGTGATCGTCACCGGCCTGTCCGGAGCCGGTCGGAGCACCGCCGCGAAGTGCCTGGAAGACCTCGGGTTCTTCGTGGTGGACAACCTGCCGCCGGAGCTGGTCGCCACCATGGTCGACCTGGGCAGCCGCAGCCAGGGCGCGGTCACCCGGCTCGCCGTCGTGATGGACGTGCGCAGCCGGGCGTTCTCCACCGACCTCACCGGCGTCATCGCCGAACTGGAACGGCGCGAGCTGCAGCCCCGGATCCTGTTCCTCGAAGCCAACGACAACGTGCTGATCCGCCGGTTCGAGAGCGTGCGCCGGGCCCATCCGCTGCAGGGCGACGGGCGGCTGTCCGACGGCATCATCGCCGAGCGCGAGATCCTGGAGCCGTTGCGCGACATCGCCGACCTGGTGCTCGACACCTCCGACCGCTCGGTTCCGCAGCTGCGCCAGGCCATCGAGCAGGCCTTCGCGGTCGACGGCATGGACCTGCCCGAGCTGCGCGCGACAGTGGTCTCCTTCGGCTTCAAGTACGGGTTGCCGGCCGACGCCGACCTGGTGGTCGACGTCCGGTTCCTGCCCAACCCGTACTGGATCCCGGAGCTGCGGCTGCTGACCGGTGAGGACCCCGAGGTCGCGGACTACGTGCTGAGCCAGCAGTCGGCGGTGGAGTTCCTGGACATGTACCTGCCGATCCTGCAGTTGATCGGCGCCGGTTACCGCCGGGAGGGCAAGCACTACCTGACGCTGGCGGTCGGCTGCACCGGCGGCAAGCACCGGTCGGTGGCGTTGAGCCGCGAGCTGGTGCGCCGGCTGGTCGGCCTGGGCATCCGGGCGACCGTGGTGCACCGGGACCTGGGCCGCGAGTAGTGGCCGCCGCACCCCAGGACCCGCCCACCTCGCCGGCCGCGGGTCTCCGGCGGCCCAGGGTCGTGGCACTCGGCGGCGGCCACGGCCTGTACGCCTCGCTGTCGGCGTTGCGGCTGCTCGACGTCGACGTCACCGCGGTGGTGACCGTCGCCGACGACGGCGGCTCGTCCGGACGGATCCGGCGCGAGCTGGGGCTGCTGCCGCCCGGTGACCTGCGGATGGCGCTGTCGGCGCTGGCGACCGGGCAGCTGACCGGCATCGGCGACCCCGCGGCCGACCCCGCAGCCGGGCCCGCGGCCGGGCTGCCCTGGTCGACGGTGCTGCAACACCGGATGGGCGGCGCCGGGGCGCTGGCCGGGCACCCGATCGGCAACCTCTTGCTGACCGGCCTGATGGAACTGCACGATGACGCCGTGACCGCCCTGGACGCCGTCGCGGGCCTGGTCGGCGCGCGCGGCCGGGTGCTGCCGATGTCACCCCGTCCGCTGGACCTGATCGCCGAGGTCACCAGCGTGGACCCCGACGACCCGGTGCAGTTCCGCCGGATCCGCGGCCAGTCGGCGATCGCGGCCACCTCCGGCCGGGTCAAGGCGGTGCGGCTGCTGCCGGCCAACGCCCCGGCCTGCCCCGAGGCGGTGCAGGCCATCCTGGCCGCCGACGCGGTGATCCTCGGCCCCGGCTCGTGGTTCACCAGCGTGATCCCGCACCTGCTGGTGCGCGGGCTGGCGGCGGCGCTGACCGCCACCGGGGCGCGGCTGATCACCGTGCTCAACCTGGAGCCGCAGGTCGGTGAGACCGACGGGTTCTCCCCGGAGGAGCATCTGCGGGTGTTGCACGAGCACTGCCCGCGGCTGAAGGTCGACGTGGTGGTCGCCGACCAGGACGCGGTGCTGGACCGGCGGAGCCTGCACGCCTACGCCGAGGGCATCGGCGCCCGGCTGGTGCTGGCGCCCATCGCGGAGATCGACTCGCGGGCAAGGCATGATCCCTGCAAGCTCAGTCTGGCCGTCGCCGAAGCGGCCGGGCTGGACCACGCTCAAGGCGACACCCAAGGCGACACCCCGGGCGACGGTGGCCTGCACCGCGGCCCGACAGACGAAGGAGTGCTCTGATGGCGATGACAGCTGCTGTCAAGGACGAGCTCAGCCGGGTGACGATCACCCGGGCCTCGGCCCGCCGCGCAGAGATCGCCACCATGCTGCGGTTCGCCGGCGCGCTGCACCTGATTGCCGGGCATATCGTCGTCGAGGCCGAGCTCGACACCGGCTCGGTGGCCCGCCGGTTGCGCAAGGAGATCGCCGAGGTCTTCGGCCACACCGCCGAGATCCAGGTCGTCACCGGTGGCAGCCTGCGCAAGGGCACCCGCTACCTGGTCCGGGTGAGCAAGGACGGCGAGGGACTGGCCCGCCAGGCCGGCCTGGTGGACCTGCGCGGCCGGCCGGTCCGCGGCCTGCCCACCCAGGTGGTGGCCGGCACCCTGTCCGAGGCCGAAGCCGCCTGGCGGGGGGCCTTTCTGGCGCACGGCTCGCTGACCGAACCGGGCCGGGCGGGCGCCCTGGAGATCACCTGCCCGACCAACGAGGCGGCGCTGGCCCTGGTCGGAGCCGGCCGGCGGCTCGGCATCCTGGCCAAGGCCCGCGAGGTCCGGGGAGCCGACCGGGTGGTGGTCCGCGACGGTGACGCCATCGGCGCGCTGCTCACCAGGCTCGGCGCGCACGACTCGGTGATGGCCTGGGAGGAGCGCCGGATGCGCCGGGAGGTGCGGGCCACCGCCAACCGGCTGGCGAACTTCGACGACGCCAACCTGCGCCGGTCCGCGCGCGCGGCCGTCGCCGCCGGCGCCAGGGTCGAGCGGGCCATGCACATCCTCGGCTCGGACGCCCCCGAGCACCTGCTGCAGGCCGGCCGGCTGCGCCTGGAGCACAAGCAGGCCTCGCTGGAGGAGCTGGGCAGCCTGTCGGACCCGCCGATGACCAAGGACGCGGTGGCGGGACGGATCCGGCGGCTGCTGGCGATGGCCGACAAGCGGGCCCAGGACGAGGGCATCCCGAACACCGAGGCCGCGGTCACCCCGGAGATGCTGGCCCCCTGAGGCACGTCCCGGCCGCCGGACCCGCTCCCGGACCAGCCGCCGGGTTGCTCCCGTCGCAGCCGCCGGGCACCCCTACCGGTCGGTATCAGCCTGGTAACACCGCGCCCCAGCGCACCCGATAAAGTTGGTCACGGGCCCCGTGGGTCCGGCCAGCAGCGTCGCGGCCAGGCATGACCAAGCAGTACCTCGACGTGATCCATCTCGCCGAAGTACACGATGCACAAGGAGACCTGTAGTGACTGTTCGGGTGGGTATCAACGGCTTCGGCCGGATCGGACGCAACTTCTTCCGGGCGGTGCAGGCCAGCGGCGCCGACGTCGAGGTGGTGGCTGTCAACGACCTCACCGACAACAAGACGCTGGCCCACCTGCTCAAGTACGACTCGATCCTGGGCCGGTTCCCGGCCGAGGTCGGCTATGACGAGCAGAACATCATCGTCGACGGCAAGGCGATCCGGGCGCTGGAGGAGCGCGACCCGGCGAACCTGCCGTGGAAGGAACTCGGCGTGGACGTGGTCGTCGAGTCGACCGGGTTCTTCACCAAGGCCGCCGACGCCCGCAAGCACCTGGACGGCGGCGCGAAGAAGGTCATCATCTCCGCGCCGGCCACCGATGACGACATCACCATCGTGATGGGCGCCAACCACGAGCTCTACGACCCGCAGCAGCACCACATCATCTCCAACGCCTCCTGCACCACCAACTGCCTGGCGCCGCTGGCCAAGGTCCTCCACGACGCCTTCGGGATCGAGAAGGGCCTGATGACCACGATCCACGCCTACACCCAGGACCAGAACCTGCAGGACGCGCCGCACAAGGACCTGCGCCGGGCCCGCGCCGCCGCCATCAACGTGGTGCCGACCAGCACCGGCGCGGCCAAGGCGATCGGCCTGGTCCTGCCGGAGCTGAAGGGCAAGCTCGACGGCTACGCCATGCGCGTGCCCGTCCCCACCGGCTCGGCCACCGACCTCACCGTCCAGCTCACCCGCGAGGCCTCGGCCGACGACGTGGACGCCGCCTACCGCGCGGCCGCCGAGTCCGGCCCGCTGGCCGGGGTCCTCACCTACACCTCGGCGCCGATCGTCTCCTCCGACATCGTCACCGACCCGGCCTCGTGCATCTACGACGCGAAGCTGACCAAGGTCTTCGGGCCGATGGTCAAGGTGTTGGGCTGGTACGACAACGAGTGGGGCTACTCCAACCGGCTGGTCGACTCCGTCGAGCTCGTCGGCGCCTCCCTCTGATGCGGTCCCTCGACGACCTGCTCGCCGAGGGGGTGTCGGGCCGGCGCGTGCTCCTGCGCGCCGACCTGAACGTCCCCCTCGACAAGCAGACCCGGGCGATCACCGACGACGGCCGGATCCGGGCCAGCCTGCCCACGCTGCAGGCACTCCGGGACGCCGGCGCCCGCGTGATCGTGGCCGCTCACCTCGGCCGCCCGAAGGGCGCGCCCGATCCGCAGT